>JBQCHW010000157.1:0-16502 GCA_051954315.1 Solirubrobacterales bacterium | reverse complement strand
CGGTCGGCGGCCCGGGCCGCCTCCAGCACCCGGCGCGTCTCCGCGGCGTCGCGGGCCAGAGGCTTCTGGCAGAAGACGGCGAGGCCGCGCTCCAGAGCCGCCACCGCCTGGTCGGCATGCAGGGCGCTCGGGGTGGCGATGACGATCCCGTCGAGGTCGTGCTCGAGCAGCTCCTCCAGCGACCCCATCCGCACGGCGCTCGGCGCCGCTTCGGCTGCCGCCTCGAGCGCCTCGGCCGTGGGATCGGCGACTGCCGTGACCTGCGCCAGCCCGTCGCGCGCCAGCGCCTCCATCCGGTTGCGGCCGATCCAGCCGACGCCGAGGAACCCAAGGCGGGGGAGGGTCGTGATCGTCACGCGGTCGTCCCCGGCGTCGGTCTCTCCACCACGGTCACGCGAGCACCAGCGCCTTCATGAACCCCTCCGGGCGCTCGACCGCGGTCTCCAGCGCCCGGTCGACCTCGTCGAGCCCGAAGCGGTGGGTGTAGAGCGGGGAGGGATCGAGCCGCCCCTCGCTGACCGCGCGCGCCGCCTCGCGGATGCCCTCGACGTAGACCCGCGGGTCGCGCTCGTGGGCGTTGACGACGTCGAGCCCGCGCCAGTTCCAGAGCTGCATGTCGACGGTGCGGGAGCCGTCCTGGTGGAAGCCGGCGATCACCAGGCGCCCGCGCGTCTTCGTCAGCGGCCCGGCGAGGTCGAGGGTCGACTGCACGCCCGCCGCCTCGATGACGACATCGCAGAGCTCGCCACCGGTCAGCTCCTCGACCCGCTCCAGCACCGGTTCCTCGAGGGCGATCGTCTCCCTGGCGCCCATCTGCCGCGCCGTCTCCAGGGCCGAGCGCCGCCGCGAGATCGCAACCACCCGCGCCCCCGCGTCCGCCGCCAGCTGCCCGATCACGCAGCCGAGGAACCCGGCCCCGACGATCGCCACCGTGTCGCCCGGCTCGATCCCGCTGCGCCGCACCACGTTGACCGAGCACCCGAGCGCCTCGCCGGGGAAGTACTCGACCCCCTCGGGCAGAGCCACCAGGTCCTCGGCCCGGGCGAGGTCGTAGTCGGCGTAGGCGTTGTAGGAGAGGCCGGCGACCCGATCGCCCTCGGCCAGCTCCTCGACTCCCTCGCCGACCGCGTCGACGACGCCCCAGCCCTCGTGGCCCGGCGCCCCCGCCGGCCGCGGGTACTCGAACCACGGCCGCCCGGTCCAGACCGCGAGGTCCGAGCCGCAGACGCCCGAGCCCTCCAGCCGCAGTCGCACCTCGCCCGGCCCCGGCTCGGGCACCGGCACGTCGACCAGCTCGGCCGAACGGCTCTCGCGGATGACGGCCGCGCGCGCCACCGTCGCCTCCTAGGCCGCGCTGCCGCTGGTGAGAGCCCTCTTCATCGGGCCAGGCCTCGCGCGACGAGTTCGCCGTGCGCGGTGTCCACCCTGTCCTCGGCGGTCTGGCCCTCGAGCCACTCCGCCAGCTCGGCCATCCCGTCGTCCAGGGGCACCCGCGGCTCGTACCCGAGGACGTCCCGGGCCCTGGCGATGTCGGCGAAGCAGTGGCGGATGTCCCCGACCCGGTACTCGCCGGTGACCTTCGCCCTGATCTCCTCGCGGCCGGTCACCCGCGCCAGGCGCTGGGCGATCTCGCTGACCGTGATGCTCTCGCCGCTGCCGACGTTGACCGCGCAGCCGGCGGCCTCGTCGCGCTCCAGCGCCAGGGCGCAGGCGCGGGCGATGTCGTGGACGCTGACGAAGTCCCGCCGCTGCTCGCCGTCCTCGAAGATCAGCGGCGCCTTGCCGTTCAGCAGCCGGCCGCCGAAGATCGCCAGCACCCCGGTGTAGGGGTTCGAGAGCGCCTGGTCGGGCCCGTAGACGTTGAAGAAGCGCAGGGCCGTCGTCGGTACGTCATAAGAGGAGCCGAAGAGCAGGCACATCCGCTCCTGGTCGTACTTGTTCAAGGCGTAGATCGAGGAGAGGCAGGGATGCTTGCTCTCCGGCGTCGGCTCGGGAGTCAGTGCGCGCCCGTCGGGCGAGACCGGCTCCCACTCGCCCCGCTCGAGCTGGCCGCGGCCGCGCTCGACCGCCTCGGCGATCCGGCCCTCGGCGGTCGTGTAGAGCCCCTCGCCGTAGATGCTCATGCTGGAGGCGACGACCAGCCGGCGCAGTGGCCGCTCGGTCAGCGCCTCGAGCAGGACGCCGGTGCCGACCGTGTTGACCGAGCAGTAGTCGGCGATCTCGTACATGCTCTGGCCGACCCCGACCCGGGCGGCGAGGTGGACGACCGCGTCGACCCCCTCGAGCGCCTCGGCGACGGCGCCGGGATCGCGGACGTCGCCCTGGATCAGCTCGACTTCGGGATCTAGATAGGTGGGTCGCTCGCGCTCGGGATGGACCTGGGGATCGAGCCGGTCCAGCGCCCTGACCTCGTGCCCTTGCCGCAGTAGATGCCGGGCAAGATGGGATCCGATGAACCCGGCGCCGCCGGTGATGAGAACTCGATCTGACAAGGGGTGGCCTCTCTGGCAGCGGGATCAATGACTTGATCACCTTGTTGCCGTTCCTGCTGCGGCTAAACGCAAGGTCTGTCAGATGACAACCTTCGGGTCGATGAGCGAGAGGAAACGGGCCGTTCGGGCAGTTGTGCGGGGGCGGGTGCAGGGGGTCGGCTTCCGTGAAGCGACGGTTGCAAAGGCGCAGCAAAGCTGCGCTTTCGGCTGGGTCCGCAATGCCGACGACGGTACGGTCCTCGTCCACGCGGAGGGACGTGCGGACGCTGTCACCCCGGTCCTTAAATTTCTCGAGGCCGGGCCGCCGGCGGCCGCGGTCGAGAGCGTCGAGGTCGAGGACGTCAAGGTCGAGGGCCACGAGCAGTTCGCCGTCCGCGGGGTCAGCGCCGGCGCCTTCGTGGTCCAGGAGCACCAGGCGACGGCGCACCACTACGACCTCCGGCTCGAGGTCGACGGGGTGATGCGTTCCTGGGCGGTGCCGAAGGAGCCCTCGATGGACCCGGCGGTGAAACGGCTGGCGATCCAGGTCGAGGACCACTCGCTCGCCCACAACGATTTCGAGGGCGAGCTCGACGGCGGCTGGGTGAAGATCTGGGACCGTGGCACCTACGAGCAGGGAGGGCGGGTCCCATGGCCGGAGGCGCTGAAGCGCGGCCACGCCGTCTTCGTCCTCCATGGCGAGAAGCTGCAAGGAGGCTTCGCCCTCCAGCGCACCCGCCGCGGCGAGAAGCCGCAGTGGCTGCTGATCAAGCGCCGCGATGGTTTTGCAAAGGGAGAACCTCCTAAAGAATGACGAGGCCGCGGCCGATGCCCCTTGTATGGACACGACGTCCAAGCGACCGCTCGCGCTGCGCAACTTCGCCTTCGTCGCACTGGGGCTTCTCGCGGGGCTGCTGGCGGTCTATGCCGCGGTAATCATCTGGACGCTCGGCGACGCCTCCCTGCAGGACGCGGTCGGCCGCTGGGCCTACGACGCGGTCGTCCTCGGTGCCGCCCTCCTGGTGCTGGCCCGGGCGGCGGCGATCCCGGCCGAGCGCGGCGCCTGGCTGGCCCTCGGCGGCGGCCTCCTGCTCTGGGCGCTGGGGCAGACCTACTACTCCGTCGTCCTCTACTACGCGAGCCCGGCCCCCTTCCCCTCGCCGGCCGACTTCGGCTTCCTCGCCTTCTACCCCCTCACTTATCTCGCCCTCGTCCTGCTGCTGCGGGCGCGGGTCGCCCACCTCGAGCGGCTGGCCTGGGTCGACGGGCTGATCGGGGCGCTGGCGGTCGCCGGCGTCGCCGCGGCGCTGATCTTCCCGCCGGTCCTGGAAGCGCTCGAAGGCAGCACCCTCGGCGTCGCCGTCAGCCTCGCCTCCCCCTGCTTCGACCTCGTCCTGCTGGGGATGCTGAGCGGCGCCTTCGCCGCCTCGAAGTGGCGGACCGAGGGCACCTGGCTGCTGATCGCCGGGGCGCTGCTGCTGTTCGCCGCGTGCGACGTCGTCTATCTCTCGGTCGCCGGGCAGTCGACGGCGGCGCTCAACATCGCCAGCGTCGGCTGGCCGCTCGCCTTACTGATGATGGCCGCGGCCTCCTGGCTGCCGGCGACGGCGCGGGGGGCGGCGCCCGGGCGCGCCGAGCGGCGCCGGATCGTCGTCCCGTTCGCGATGGGCATGGTCGGGGTCGGCTTGCTCGCCGTCGGCAGCTTCATCCCGATCGGCGCGACCGCGGTCGTCTGCGGCGTCGCCTGCCTGGTCGCCGTCCTCATGCGCCTCCTGATCACCTTCGAACAGAACACGCGGATGCTGCGGGTGACCGAGACCCGCGCGGTCACCGACGCCCTCACCGGGCTCGCCAACCGCCGCCGCCTGATGGCCGACCTCGAGGACGCGGTCTCGGCCTCGCCGCCCGAGGCGATGGTGCTGGCGCTCTTCGACCTCGACGGCTTCAAGGCCTACAACGACAGCTTTGGGCACCCGGCCGGAGACGACCTGCTGCTCCGCCTCGGCACTCAGCTGCAGGCCGCGGTCGAACCGCACGGCCGCGCCTACCGACTCGGTGGCGACGAGTTCTGCGTCCTCGCCCGCACCCGCGAGCTGCCGGCCGAAGCGATCTGCGAGGCGGCCGAGCAGGCGCTCTGCGAGCGCGGCAAGGGCTTCAAGATCACCGCCTCCTGGGGCAAGGTCCTGATCCCGGTCGAGGTCACGACCTCGACCGACGCGCTGCGGGTCGCCGACCGGCGCATGTACGCGAAAAAGGGCCGCCGCGCCGACTCCGCCCGCAGTCAGACCCGCGGCGTCCTGCTGCGAATGCTGCACGAGCGCGAGCCCGACCTGGAGCGGCACCTCGATGGCGTCGCCCGGCTCGCCGCCGCCTTCGGCAAGGCCTTGGCCCTCGACGCCGAGGAACAGGACGTGGTCGTCCGCGCCGCCGAGCTGCACGACATCGGCAAGGTCGCGATCCCCGACGCGATTCTCCACAAGGACGCCGACCTCTCAGACGAGGAGTGGGAGCTGATGCGCAAGCACACGATCATCGGCCAGCGCATCCTCGGCGCCGCTCCCGCCCTGAGCCCGGTCGCCGACCTGATCCGCTCGACCCACGAGCGCTGGGACGGCGCCGGCTACCCCGACCGCCTTGCTGGCAAAGACATCCCGCTGGGCTCTCGCGCGATCTTCATCTGCGATGCCTACAACGCGATGACCGAACGCCGCTCCTACCGCTCGGCGATGAGCAGGGAGGAGGCGCTGGAGGAGTTGCGCCGCGGCGCCGGCACCCAGTTCGATCCCAACCTCGTCCGCACCTTCGTCGAGAAGGTCGTGCCCGCCCTCGACCGCCCCTCCGCGCTGGCACAAAAAGAAGCCGTCTCTAACTAAGCCGGCAAACCCGCCATAGTTCATGGCTGGGTATGCGACGACTCCTGCAAAGGAACGCAGCGTTCCGGGACTTCTGGGTAGGGCAAACGGTCTCCCTCTTCGGCGACCAGGTCTCGCTGCTGGCGATCCCGCTGCTGGCGGCGTTGGAGCTTCACGCCGGGGCCGCCCAGATGGGCCTGCTGACGGCGGCGGCGCTGGCCCCCAACCTGCTCTTCTCGATCCACCTCGGCGCCTGGGCCGACCGCCGGCCGCGCCGCCGCAAGCTGCTGATCGGCGCCGACGTCGGCCGCGCCCTGCTGCTGCTGACGATCCCGCTGGCCTGGGCGCTTGGCGTCCTCTCGCTGGCCCAGCTCTACGTCGTCGCCTTCGCCGCCGGCTCGCTCGGTGTCGTCTTCAGCGTCGCCTACGACATCGTCTTCGTCGCCCTGCTGGAGCGCAAGGACTACATCGAAGGCAACTCGCTGATCAACGGCAGTCGCGCCGTCTCGGTCGTCGCCGGCAACAGCGTGGCCGGGTTCCTGGTGCAGGCGCTGACGGCGCCGATCGCCCTGCTCCTCGACGCGCTCTCCTATCTCGGCTCGGCCCTCTTCATCGGCCGGGCGGGCGCGGTCGAGTCGAAGCCCGCCCAGGCAGGGGAGAGCGGCAACCTTGCCGCCGGCTGCCGCTTCATCGCCCGCACGCCGCTGATCCGGGCGGCGCTGCTGGCCTCCGCCACCCTCAACCTCTTCAACACCGGCTTCTACGCGCTGCTCGTGCTCTACGCGACCAAGAACCTGGGGATGTCGGCGGGGGCGCTCGGACTGGCGCTGGCGATCGGCGGTCTCGGCTCGCTGCTCGGCGCCCTCGTCGTTCGTCGCCTCAGCAGGGAAATCGGTCTCGGCAGGGCCCTGGTCTTCGGCTTCGTCCTCACCCCGGCACCGCTGCTGCTGGTGCCGCTGGCCGCCGGGACCCAGGTGCCCGTCCTCCTGCTGGCGGTCGCCGAGTTCTTCAACGGGATGGGGGTGATGGTGCTCGACGTCGGCCTCGGCTCCCTCTACGCCGCCCTCGTTCCCGACCAGCTGCGGGCGCGGGTCTCCGGCGCCTTCCTCCTGGTCAACTACGGCATCCGCCCGATCGGGGCCCTCGCCGGCGGCCTGCTTGCCGCCGTCGTCGGCCTCCAGACGACGATGTGGGTGACCGCGGTCGGGGCCCTCGCCGGCGTCCTCTGGCTGCTCCCCTCGCCGATGCCGCGGCTGCGCGACCTGCCGCGCGCGGCGGTGGACTACTGATGGCTTCCGCTGGCCCGCGCCCCTAGGATCTGCCTATGGGTGAGTTTCGCTACGAGGGGCACCGGATCTCCTACGACGTCTACGGCGAAGGGAAACGGCTGATCGTGCTGACGCACGGGCTGCTGATGAACCGCCACATGTTCGACCGGCTGGGGCCGGAGCTGGCCGAGCGGGGGAACCGGGTGGTCACGGTCGACATGCTCGGCCACGGGCGCTCGGACCGGCCCGAGGACCTGCGGCTCTACTCGATGCCGCTGTTCGCGCGGCAGTTGGTGGCGCTGCTCGATCACCTCGAAGAGGAGAGCGCGGTGATCGGCGGCACCTCGCTGGGGGCGAACATCGCCCTCGAGCTGGCGGTTCACTACCCCGAGCGGGCGCGGGCGCTGTTCATCGAGATGCCGGTGCTCGACAACGCCCTCTCCGCGGTCGCCGGCTTCTTCGCCCCGGTCCTGCTCGGCTTCAAGTTCGGCCGGCCGATCTTCGAGGGCCTCTCGCTGGCCACCCGGCCGCTGCCGCGCACCAACTACCTGCTCGACCTCGGCCTCGACTTCATCCGCCAGCGCCCCGGCCCCTCGCAGGCGGTGCTCGAGGGGCTGCTGCTGGGGGAGACGGCTCCGCACCGGGCGGAGCGGACGAAGATCGAGCACGAGACGCTGGTCGTCGGCCACCCTCGCGACCCGCTGCACCCGTTCAGCGACTCGGGGATGCTGATCGAAGAGCTGCCGAACGCGCGCCTGGTCGAAGCCAACTCGATCATGGAGTGGCGCCTGCGCCCCGAGCGCCTCAACGCCGAGCTGACCGCCTTCCTCGAGGAGGTCTGGGCGCCGGATCTGCGAGCGGTCGCGGCCGGATAAGCGGCCTTCGGTCAAGCCCCTGTCAGAATCCTGGCCGGTGAGCCAAACCGCCGGCGACAAGCGGGTCGAACGAGAGGCCGAGTTCTCGACGATCTCCGGGCAGGAGATCGAGCCGCTGTACGGCCCTGAGGCGGTCGGCGACGAGCTGGAGGAGCGGGTCGGCGCGCCCGGTTCCTACCCGTTCACCCGCGGTCCCTACGAGTCGATGTACCGGGGGCGGCTGTGGACGATGCGCCAGTTCGCCGGCTTCGGCACCGTGGAGGAGACCAACGAGCGCTTCCACTACCTGCTCGATCACGGCCAGACCGGGCTCTCGACCGCCTTCGACATGCCGACCCTGATGGGCTACGACTCCGACCACGCGAAAAGCCTCGGCGAGGTCGGGCGCGAGGGCGTCGCCGTCGACACCCTCGCTGACATGGAGCGACTGTTCGAGGGGATCCCGCTCGGCGGCGTCACCACTTCGATGACGATCAACGCGCCCGCCGCGATCCTGCTCGCCTTCTACGTGCTGGTGGGGGAGAGGCAGGGGGTGCCGGCGGAGAAGTTGGGCGGCACGATCCAGACCGACATCCTCAAGGAGTACATCGCCCAGAAGGAGTGGTGCTTCCCGATCGAGCCGGCGATGCGTCTGGTCACCGACATGATCGAGTGGTGCACGGAGAACATGCCGCGCTGGCACCCGGTCTCGATCTCCGGGTACCACATCCGCGAGGCCGGGTCGACCGCCCAGCAGGAGCTCGCCTTCACCCTCAAAGACGGCTTCACCTATGTGGAGCGGGCGATCGAGCGGGGGCTCGACGTCGACGACTTCGCGCCGCGGCTCTCCTTCTTCTTCAACTCCCACATCGACTTCTTCGAGGAGATCGCCAAGTACCGGGCGGCGCGCCGGATCTGGGCGCGGGAGATGCGCGAGACCTATGGCGCGACCCGCGAGGAGTCGATGCGGCTGCGCTTCCACACCCAGACCGCCGGGGTCTCCTTAACCGCGCAGCAGCCGCTCAACAACATCGTCCGCACCGCCCTGGAGGCGCTGGCGGCGGTGATGGGCGGGACCCAGTCGCTGCACACCAACTCCTTTGATGAGGCGCTGGCGCTGCCGACCACCGACGCGGTGCGGGTGGCGCTGCGCACCCAGCAGATCATCGCCACCGAGACCGGCGTCGCCAGCACCGCCGACCCGCTCGGCGGCTCCTGGTTCGTCGAGAAGCTGACCGACGAGATGGAGGAGGCGGCCTACGGCTACTTCGCCCGGATCGACGAGCTGGGGGGGATGGTCGAGGCGATCCGCCGCAACTTCCCCCAGCGCGAGATCGCCGACGCCTCTTTCCGCTACCAGCAGGAGCTGAACGAGCGCAAGCGGATCGTCGTCGGCGTCAATGACTTCACCCAGGACGACGAAGAGCCGACCCCGATCCTGAAGATCGACCCGGCCCTCGAGCGCAAGCAAGTCGAGCGCCTGGCGGCGACCAAAGCCTCCCGCGACGCCGCCGCCGTCGAGTCGGCCCTCGCCGACCTCAAGCGCGCCGCCGCCACCGAGGCCAACCTGATGCCCCCGATCATCGAGGCAGCCCGCACCCAAGCCACCGAGGGCGAGATGATCGCGGCGATGCAAGAGGTCTTCGGCACCTACACCGAGTCCCCCGTCTTCTAGGGGCGCGTCTGCCTAGCCGGTGGTGAACAGGCCGAGGGCGATCGATACCGCCGCGGAGAGCGAGAGGACCGCAAGCAGCAGGGGCAACGCACGCCTACCCCAGCTGGGGCGCTCGCGGGTGGGGTCGAACTCACGCAGGAGCATGTAGGAGACAGCGCCCAGTCCGATCATCGTGGCGAACATGAGCTCGGTCCCCGAGGTCGTGTGTTCCTGAGGCAGATCGACATTCGCGCCGAAGATGGATGCGACCAGCGTTGGGATCAGGAGGACTGAGGCGAGCAGCGCGATGGAGCGGGCAAGTCGCTGCTCGCGCTCACGCTGCTCAGCCTCCGCCGCCTGCCGTCTTTCCGCCTCGGCGAGGTGCCGGGCGCGCTGATCGGCGGCCGCTTTCGCCTCCTCCCTGGCGATCTTCAGGTGGGCGCTGGAGAGGGTGCTTCCGATCATGTCGACGGTCGTACGGGTGTCTCCCCTGATCTGGGTCAGGGAACCGAGGATCCGGCCGAAGCCTGCCTGGACGTCGGCGATCTCCTCGCCGATCAGACCGCGGGCGCGGGTGCGACGCTCGAAATCATCGCTGGTCTCCCGCACCGCTTGCTCGATCCGGCCCACTGCGGCGATCAGCCGCAGGAGGGAAAGTGAGGTGCGAGGTTGCGCCTCGCCGTCTAGATCGTCCGGCCGCTGAATCGAGGCAAATCGGGCCTCGGCGGCGCTCAGCATCTCGTTGAACTTGTCTAGCACCGCCCGCGGGTACGCCTGAGTGGTCGCGAGCACGATTTCGACCGCCAGCGTTTCCCCGTGGGTGCGGCTTCCCACCCGCCCACGAGCGTCGATGCTGGCAAGGAGGCTCGTCACCCGGTAGGGGTCACGTTTGAGCAGGGCCGATCGGCGGAGGGCAGCGGCGGCGGGCCCCGTGACCGGATCGATCCAGTCCAGGCCCTCGCGGTGGCGAGCCGACAGCAACACCGTCCGATCGATGGAGACGAGGGCGATACGCCCAAACCGCACCGCTCGGCGGCCACCGTAGCGATTGTCCCAGGGATCGACCACCGAGGTGCCGAGAGCGGTCAGCACTCCGGGCTTAGCGGAGAGCGGAGCGCCTAGCGCGGACTGGTGCTCGGGCCGGGGGAGCGGCAGGCCGAAGCTCTGCAGGCAGTGGCGCACCTGTCGCCAGTCGGTTCGGGTGGTCCGGCGACCGGCGGCGTCGACCTCGGGAAGTCGCGTGTGGACCCAGGTGCAAAGGTCCGGGTCGAGCTTGATCGGCTGGTTCGGATGGTAGGTCTGGATTCCTTCGGCATCCCATTGGACGAGCAACTCGACCTCGGCGGCGCCTGGTTGTGCCTTAAGGCGTTTAGGCATCAGGGCGCCGCAATCTATCCACACTGGAGTTTGTCTCAAAACGCTCCATGAACCTTTAGGTACTCTGCACCGCGCACATGGTGGGCGATGGCGCACAACCTGGGGGTACCGACGTCTCGAACCTTCCTGTGGCGAGGCTTCAAACGGTCGTCGCAGCCGTAGAAAAAGAGCTCGAGAAGGCGAAGGTGGCTGCGGTCAGGATCCACGGCTCACTGGAGGCGGGCCGCGAATGCGATCCGGCAGACATCGAAGCGGTCTCTCGCTTCAACGAGACGTTGCGAGGGACGCGTGACGCGGCGGGTCGAGAGGGTGGCGGATCGTCGAGGTCGCTCGCAGACCTACGCGATGACCTGGCGAAAGCGCAGGAGCAACAGGAGGCGAGCCGGAGGAATCTGGACGATGCTCTGCGGCGGCTGGCAGAAGCGCCGATCGAAGATGCCGGGCCGGACTTTCTTGAGCCTTGTCGGCGCCGGGCGGCAGCCCTGCTCGAGGCTGGTGACCTCAAGGACGGGGGCGATCTCGAGGTCGCCCAGGGGCTTGCGCTCTTGTTGCGGCTGAACGAAGCGCCGCCGGAGGAGAAAGGCGGTCTCACCGAGGCTGCGAAGGACCTGCTTCCTGCTGATTGCCTGGTAGCGCTCGGCGTCGCTGCCGTCGGACAGTTGGGGGTGGGCGACGGCGACATCGGACCGGCCGTGACCGCAGCGGCAGACCCGGCTCCGGTTGAGGAGCCCGCACCCGTGGAGGAGCCACCCGAGGCCCCCGATGAGCCCGAGTTTGCCCCGCCCGAGGAGGAGTCGGTCGCAGACAACCCGGTCACCGCCGATGAGACGGCCCCCGAGCCCGAGGCGCGGGTCGAGGAGGAGCGAGAGCCCACCGACGAGGAGATCGTCGCGGCGCTGAAGACCCTCTTGGAAGAGCGACGCCTCGGGCTCGCCCACTGGCTCGTCCAAGCCTGGCCGACGGGGGACACCGGCCTCGCGACGGCCCTTGAGGCGCTCGCCTTTGCCTGGGAGATGCGCAGTTCGGTGGGGGAGGCGGCAACCCGCTTCCGCGAGTTGGCAGAGGATTTCCCGTTCGATGCGTTGCGCGGCAACCGGGCCGCGAACCTGATCGCTTTGGCCGCCGGTCTGCGGGCAGCGCTGGTGGCTCCCTACTCAGGCGCGGGCGACCTTCTCATCGCGGTCGGCCCTTCGTTCGCCGAGCCTGAGGGCCTTTTTCGATTGATCGACGAGATCGAGACTGTCGCCAGGCGTGGTCTCTCCGCGGCGGATATGGGCGATCAGGTCCAGACCCTGGCGATCGCGGAGGACAATCTCGCCGCGGTGCAGGCGCGAGCCGAAGAGATGCGTCGCTTCAACAAAATCAAATTTCAGCGGGCCTCCAACGTCTGGCGGAAATGGATCGAGCCCGACGGCCTGTTGGGTTCACTGCTTGCCGCCGTGATCGAGAACCAGACCGAGCGGCTCGAGGAGATTGAGCTCGAGGTGTTCGAGCTGCGGATCCCGAAGAACCTGACGCGGCACCTCGAAGAGACCGACCGCCTGCTCCGGTCAGCCAATAGGCAGCGGCCGATCATCGCGGACGCGCGGCGCAAGTTGCTTGACCGCGCCGAAGAGAGTTTGGCGATAGTTGCCGACTGGATCGAGCTCTCCAAAGAGCGGAAGCGCAAACGTCAGAAAGAAGCCGACGCTAAGTGGCAGCAGGGCCTCCTCCATGACCTTCGAGCCGTCGCTCGAAGTGTCCGCGAGGAAGTCCTAGAGGAGGTACGAGGATGGTCAGCCGGGGAGAGCCTCGAGGCGGCGGCTGCCGCCGCGGTGGGACAGGTGATCGAGGAAGTCTTCGGCATCGTCCTCGATGGCGAGAGCCCGGCCGGGACCGAAGATCCGGCCGAAGAGATCCTCGGCCTCGACCTCCTACGGGTACGAGGCCTCGGTCTCGGCCCTCGCCTGGAACCGCTCGACGACCTGCGCCTGCCGGCCCTGGTCGCGGCGGTCTACGAAAGCGACTGGGAGGGCGCTTTCAGCGCCCGGCTGGAGGAGACCAACTTCAGCGCCGCCGCCCGAATCGTCGAGGTTCTGCGGGAGAAGGACGCGGAGGTCGCCGAGCGGCTGGAGAAAGAGCGGCGGGTCCGTTGCGAGGACGAGCGGGGGCACCTGCAGCAGAAGCTTGACTTGGCTGCGCAGCGACTCGGAGCGGCGCGTAGGGAGGGTCGGATCTCCGACTCGGAGGGACTAAGCCTGAACAACCGGATGAGCGGGCTCGCGCTCGCTGAGGAGGAGCAGGACTTTCGCGGGCGGGAGGCGGTAATCGACCTGTTCCTTGCCGATCTCGATCAGATTGAGAACGCGGGGGAAGAAAAGGCTCGCCAGAAGTATGAGCCGCTTCTGGAGGAGAGCGAGGTACTGCAGCCCCATCGGCAGCGCCTCGAACGCCTTCTCAAGCGCGGAGAGATCTCCACTCTCGAGGAGTTCGTGCTGGCCATCGAACGTGGCGAGCAGCCTCCTGAGGAGGAGGGTCTCCTCTTCAACCAGTTAAGCGGCTTCTTCCCCGGCATAGTCGAAGATCCGGAGGTCCTCGGCGCCACGGAAAAGGAGAAGGCCCTGGAGAAGGCCCTGGCGGGCAAAGGATTGTTCGGCCGACTCGATTTCGGAGGTCTCAAAGACGAGGAGTTAGAACCGGTTCAGGCGGCGATCGCGGCATGGCGGCGGCTCGAGTGCCGAGACTTCAAGAACGTCGAAGACGACCTCGTGCAGGTCTTCGACTTGATCGGCCTGACGGTGGAGCCGAACGTCGATCCCAAGGCTTGGGAAAAGCGCCGCAACGAGCGCCGCAAAGTGATCGAGCTGGCGGGGCAGCCGCTGGGCAAGGCGCTGGTGCCCGCTTTCGGCTCAGGCACTCCCGACGGGAGATACCGGGTGCGGATGCTGTGGGAGCGGATGAGCGATGAGGCGATCGCATCGACGGTCCACCAAGAACCGGGAGATCACCCGATCGTTCTGCTCTGCTTCGGTGGGCCGCTCTCGCCTGAGGTTCGTCGGGGTGTGGCCGACGAGCTGCGACATCAGCGCAACCGTCGCGCCGTGGCCCTCGTCGATGGCCCTGCTTTTCTCTATCTGGCCTCGAAGGGCGGGAGGAACCTGGCGACGACGATGCGGATCACCCTTCCCTTCAGTGCCGTCAATCCCTATACGCCTTTCGTCGCCGGCAGCGTGCCCTTGGAGATGTTCTACGGCCGCAATCGCGAGCTCGACGAAATCATCGATAGGACCGGTACCTCGTTCATTTACGGGGGTCGTCGGCTCGGGAAGAGCGCGCTCCTGCGTGCTGCCGAGCGCAAGTTCAACGGCGAGGGACCCGCCCACCTCGCTGTGTACGTCGACCTGAAAAGCAAGGGCATCGGCGAGTGGAAAGGAGAGGGGGAGATTGTCACGCAGATCTCCAAGGCCCTCAGCGACGCCGACGTGATGACGAGCACCGCCGCCAGGGACCCGAATTTCGAAGAGCTGCGAAGCCAGGTGAAGTCGTGGCTCAAGGTGGATCCCACCCGTCGGATCCTGCTGTTGCTGGACGAGAGCGACTCGTTCCTGGACCGCGACGCCAAAGCCGGGTTCCGCAATGTCAGTCAGTTGACCTCGCTGATGGAGGAGACCGATCGGCACTTCAAGGCGGTGTTCGCGGGGCTGCACCAGGTGCGCCGCTTCCAGCGCATCCCTAACCAGCCGCTTGCCCATCTGGGCTTCCCGACCCCGGTAGGACCGCTGAAACCCCAGCCCGCCTACGACCTCATCACCAAACCGTTGGAGACGCTTGGCTTCAAGTTCGAGAATCCCGATCTTCCCTCTCGGATTCTGACTGCCACCAACTACCTGCCGAGCCTGATCCAGCTCTTCTGCAGCGAGCTGGTCGACCACATGCTGGGCAAGAGCTGCGGGAAGAGCAGCCCACCGTACCTGGTCACTTCGGCAGACGTCGAGGCCGTGTACCAGACCCCGCGGGTGGTCGAAGAGATGAGGACCCGGTTCCACCTGACTGCGAACCTCGACCCACGGTACCGGGTGATTGCCAACGCCGTGGCGTTCGAAGCCCTCGAGCAGGGGCTCTCGGTTGGTATGGGAGCCAATGAGATCCGGGCGATCTGCGATGAGTACTGGGCGGCCGGCTTCGCCAAAACCGGAACCGACGAGTTTGGCGCCCTGCTGGAAGAGATGGACAGTCTCGGAATCCTCTTCGAAGAGGACGGCAGGTTCCTGATGCGCAGCCCGAACGTCCTCCGGATGCTCGGTACCGCTGAGCAGATTGAGGAACAGCTCAAAGCCTCCAGCGAGTTGGAGCTGCCGCAGGGCTTTGAGGCCACCTCTTTTCGAGACGCTCTGGGCGGTGACCAGTATCGCCGCCGCCCGCTCACCCATCAGCAGGTCGCCAGCCTACGCGTTGACGACGAGGACGAATCGCTTGTCCGCGTGATCGTCGGCAGCGCTGCTACCGGGGTCGGTGACGCGATGGCATGTCTGGAGGAACTCTCCCTCTCGGAGTTCGGCAACTGCAACTTCTACGACGGCTCGCAGGAGAAACGCCTCCTCAACCGCTTCAATCGGCCGGCGAAAAAGAAGCGCCGTGTGGTCGGCTATCGCTTCAGCGGGACGTCGGCCAAGGAGGCGCTGTCGCTGATTGGGCGAGTCGTCCAGAAGGTTTCGGCGCCGCAGTCTCGCTCCACCGCAGTCTTCGTCGTCGGCATGGACGCCCTGTCGATCTGGAGATCGTTGATAGCCCCGGTGGCCGAAGGCGAGGCTGACGGAACGCCGGAGAGTTTCGACGTGATCGAGCTGAAGCGATGGAGCAAGGCGGGCTTGCGGGCGTGGGCGCAAGCACAGGAGGTAGATCTCTTCTTCAACGAAGATGAATCGCTGGCCGAGTTGATGAGGGTGACCGGAGGCTGGCCGTTGTTGGTCGACAAAGTCGTTGCCGCGTACACCGCTAAGCGGGACTGGCGTAGAACCCTCGGAGACCTCGAGCAGTGGCTGGACACCGCGGACGGAGCGGCCGAGTTGTGTGGGGCGATCGGCCTGGCAGGTGACAAGGATCTGGTCGCAGGCTGGAACGTTTTGCTCGAATACGGCGAGCCGATCGCCAGAGAGGCTTTCCAGGAGCTGGCCGACGGCGAGGTGGCAGACCCAGCTCGAGCTTCGGAGATGCTCCGTTCGATGCAGGTGCTCGATCTGGACGGGGACGGGCGCTTTGTTGCCGAGCCGACTGCTGCGAGGGCGTGGAAGAAGGTCGGATCGACCACTGCCGATGCTGTCGCTTGAGTGGCGGCTGCCCGGGCCGAGCCGCTTCGCCCGCGCCCTCGCCTCCGACCTGAAGGACGGTAGCTCTGCCGTCGTCGCTATGCCAGCTGGCGTCGTGCCCGCCGGAATCCAGGAAGCAGTCCGGGAATCGTGGTCCGAGGTCACCGTCAACCGCCTCTCCCTCAAGGTCCTGCTCAGCGCGCGCCGTCCCGTGGTGCCCGCCCTCTACGAGCGGCTGGATCTGCGTCGATCGGACCCGGGGGAGCGTCTCGACGTGGGGGACTTCGCAGCGCATAGGGACCTCGGCCGTCGCTTGGTCTGGATCGATGCCAGGGACGTCACTCCGTCGCAGGCGATGAGCTGGGGGGTTTTCCTGCAGCAGTATGTTTCTGCGGCCAGCGAGATCGGTGTCCACCGACGGACGGTGTTCGCAACCCTATGCGGTGGGGCTCACGCCGCATTGATGCCCGACCCGGATCGGCTGTTGTCAAAGCGATGGTGGTGGGGCGTCGTCCGACCCCTTGACACCGAGGTCTTCGTCGCCGAGCTGCTGAGCGAGCAGGAACGGCGTCCGGCCTTCATCGAGACGGTGTCCGAGGTCGCCGGCTACGACCTCGTCGTCGCAAGGATGCTGTCGGAGGAATGGGATGGGAGCCTCCAGAGGCTCGGTCGGCTGTTGCGCGACTACGACCTGCCGCTGGAGGGTGGCAACCTTGACTGGTCGCCGGGACCCTCCTCCCG
>JBQCHW010000156.1:0-4270 GCA_051954315.1 Solirubrobacterales bacterium | reverse complement strand
GGGGTCAACCTCACCGACGGCCTCGACGGCCTCGCCGCCGGCTCCTGCGCGATCGTCCTCCTCGCCTACACGGCGATCAGCTTCGTCAGCGGCGAGCAGCAGGACCTGGCGCTGCTCTCGGCCTGCCTGGTCGGCGCCTGCATCGGCTTTCTCTGGTTCAACGCCTTCCCGGCCTCGATCTTCATGGGCGACACCGGCTCGCTCGGCCTCGGCGGCGCGATCGGCGCCCTGGCGGTGATGACCCAGACCGAGGTGCTGCTGATCATCATCGGCGGCATCTTCGTGATCGAGGCGCTCTCGGTCCTGCTCCAGGTCTTCGCCTTCAAGACCTTCCGCCGTCGCGTCCTGCTGATGGCGCCGCTGCACCACCACTTCGAGATGATGGCCTGGTCGGAGACGAAGATCATGCTCCGCTTCTGGATCATCGCCGCGGTCTGTAGCGGCATCGGCTTCACGCTCTACCAGCAGTCGATCGGGCGCTAGGCCGTGCCCGAGGTCGAGGTCACCGCCGGGCGGATCGCCTACCAGGACACCGGCGGCGACGGGCCGGTCGTGGTCCTGATCCCGGGACTGCTGATGGACTGGAAGCAGTGGCGGAAGGTGATCGAGGAGCTGACGCCGGAGTTCCGCTGCGTCTCGCCCGCGCTGCCGATGGGGGCGCACTGGAAACCGATGAAGCCCGACGCGGACCTGACCCTGGTGGGGATGGGCCGGATCGTCACCGAGTTCCTCGCGGCGGCGCAGCTCGAGGACGTCACCCTCTGCTTCAACGACTGGTGCGGGGCGCAGGTGATGATCGCCGAGGACGGCATGGACCGGGTCGGCAAGCTCGTCCTCGTCTCCTGCGAGACCGCCGGCAACTACCCGCCCGGCCTCGCCGGCTTCGCCGCCTGGCTCTCGGCGAAGCTGCCCGGCGGCTACGTCGCCACCCGCGGCCTGCTGCTGCAGCCGCGGCTGCGCCGGCTGCCCTTCGTCTTCGGCCAGATGAGCAAGCGGGGCGTCCCCGACGAGCTGATGCGCGACTGGCTGGAGCCGCTGCGCAAGAAGGAGATTCGCCGCGACCTGCGCCGCTACGCCGGCGACGCGATGCGCGGCAAGCACGACCTCGCTCGCGCCACCGCCTCCCTGCCCTCCTTCGAGAAACCGGTCCTCGTCGTCTGGGACAAGGAGGGGAAGATGATGCCCAGCGAGGCCGGCCGCGCCCTCGCCGACTCCTTCCCGAACAGCCGCTACGTCGAGCTCCCCGACTGCTTCACCCTGATCCCCGAGGACCAGCCCGAGGCGCTGGCCGAGGAGATCCGGCAGTTCGCCCGCTGAATCGGACCCACCGCCGGACGATCCACCTCATCGCTAGCGGAAGTTCTCCCAGATCCACCACGTCTTCCTTTTCCCTTTGAAGTTCCTCGGCCCATGTCTGATTCCCCAAGAGGCTCCTTGGGTTTTCTGGATCATCCGGACCACCACCGAAGGGACGCTCTTTGGATTTATATATATGAAGCCAAAACATTTCAGGAGCTTAGCAGCGATTGAAGTCGAACAGGGCTATCCGGCGCGCCCGCGAAGCTTCAGGAGTGACCGCGCCCGTCCCGGCTAAGGAAGTGCGTCCGCCCCTGCCCCAGGGGCCGTTCCTCGTTGTCGGTCTGGCCCGGTCCGGGCAGGCGGCGGCGCGGATGTTGGTGGCCCGGGGGGAGACGGTGCGGGCGGTCGATTCGGGGCATCCGGAGGGGGCGGCAGGGCTGGAGGGGGTCGGCGTCGAAGTCTTTCTGGATACGGATGGATTGGCGCAGCTTGAGGGGACCCGGACGGTCGTCAAGAGCCCGGGAGTTCCCCGGGAGGCGCCGGTGATCGCTGCGGCGCTGGAGCGGGGGATCGAGGTCGTGGGAGAGGTCGAGCTGGCCTGGCGGGCGCTGCCGAATCGCTTCGTCGCCGTCACCGGCACCAACGGCAAGACGACCACGGTCGAGATGCTCGGCCACCTCTACCGCAGCGCCGGCGAGCCGGTGGCGGTGGCGGGGAACGTCGGCACCGCGCTCTCGGGGCTGGTCGGCGAGGTCGCGGCCGATGAGACGATCGTCTGCGAGTGCTCGAGCTTCCAGCTCGAAGACACCGTCGCCTTCGCGCCCGAGTGCGCCGTCTTCCTCAACCTCGCGCCCGACCACCTCGACCGCCACCGCGACCTCGAGTCCTACCTGGCGGCGAAGCTGCGGATCTTCGCCAACCAGGGCAACGACGACGTCGCCGTCTACAACGCCGACGATCCCTTCGTCGCCAACATCGACCTCGGCGGCTGCGCCCGCCGCATCGCCTTCTGCCACGGCGCCGCCCCTGATTGCGAGGTCGCGGTCGCCGAAGGGACGATCTTCTACGACGACGAGCCGCTGCTGCCGGTTGCCGAGCTCGGCCTCTTCGGCGAGCACAACGTCGCCAACGCGATGGCCGCGTCGGCGGCGGCGCTGGCGATGGGGATCGACCGGGAGGCGGTGCGCGAGGGGCTGCGCAGCTTCGCCGGAGTGCCGCATCGACTCGAGCAGGTCGCCGAGATCGGCGGCGTGCGCTTCGTCAACGACTCGAAGGCGACCAACGTCGCCTCGGCGACGGTCGGGATCGGTGCATTCGAAGGCGGCGTCCACGCGATCCTCGGCGGCAGTGAGAAGGAGGAGCCGTTCACGCCGCTGATCGACCCGATCCGCGAACGGGCCGCCGCCTGCTACCTGATCGGGGCGACCGGCGAGCGGATGGCGCGGGAGCTGGCGCCGGTGCTCGAGGCAGGGGTGGAGCTGCACCGCTGCGACGGCCTCGAGGACGCGGTCCGGCACGCGGCGGCAGCCGCCGAGCCAGGCGAGATCGTCCTGCTCTCGCCGGCCTGCGCCAGCTTCGACGCCTTCGACAACTTCGAGCAGCGCGGCGACCGCTTCCGCGAGATCGTCAGGGGGCTGGAGCGGTGAGCACGGTCTCGAAATCCTCCCGCCGTCGCAAGGGTCCAAAGAAGAAGCGAACCCGCGTCTCGCCCGAGTACAACATGCTGCTGACGGCGACCCTCTGCCTGCTGGCGCTGGGCGCGGTGATGGTCTTCTCCGCCAGCTCGACCACCCGCGTCCTCCAGGACGGCGGCCTCTCCGACAGCGCCTTCTACCTGAAGCGGACGCTGATGTTCGGCGTCGTCGGGCTGCTCATCATGCACTTCACCGCGCGCCACGGCCTGAAAGCGATCCGCGACCTGACGCCGATCCTGCTCGGCGGCTCGATCTTCCTCCTCGTCGCCGTCCTCGGCATGGGCACCGAAGTCAACGGGGCTACCCGCTGGATCGGCGGCGGCTTCCTCCAGATCCAGCCCTCGGAGCTGGCCAAGGTGGCGCTGATCCTCTACGGCGCCGACCTGCTGGCGCGCAAACCGAAACGGGCGCAGTCGCTGGAAGGGATCATGCCCTTCCTCCTCGTCGCCGGCGCCTCCTGCCTGCTGATCATGCTGCAGCCGGACATGGGGACGACGATGGTGATCTGCTTCTCGGTCGCCGCCACCCTGATCGCCGCTGGCGCCCGGCCCGTCGACCTCGGCAAGATCGCGCTGGTGATCGGCGGCCTGGCGCTGCTGATGGCCGTCGTCGAGCCCTACCGGATGGCCCGCCTCACCTCCTTCCTCAACCCGACCGCCGACGCTTCCGGCGCCGGCTTCCAGGCGGCGCAGGCGAAAATCGCCCTCGGCTCGGGCGGGCTCTTCGGGGTCGGGATCGGCAACGGGGTGCAGAAGGCCTTCTACCTGCCCGAGGCCCACACCGACATGATCTCGGCGGTGATCGGCGAGGAGCTGGGGATGGTCGGGATTGCGGGAGTCGTCGGCCTCTTCGGGATGTTCGGCTACGCCGGGCTGAAAACCGCGCAGAAGGCTAAGGACAACTACTCGAAGATCCTGGTTGCCGGGCTGACCTCGCTGGTTCTGGTGCAGGCGACGATCAACCTCTTCGCGGTGATGGGGCTGGCGCCGCTGACCGGGGTGCCGCTGCCTTTCGTCTCCTACGGCAACAGCTCGTTGCTGGCGACGTTGTTCGCGGTCGGCCTGATCCTCAACGTCGCCCGCGGCGGCAGGGCGAGCGCGGCGCGGGGCTCGACCACCGGCGCTGGCAAACTGCGCGTCGTCGAGGGCGGGCGCGCGCCTGCGAAGAAACCTCAAAGGAGTCGAGCGAGCGGTGCCAAAGCCAAAGGTCGTAGTAGCAGCGGGGGGAACGGCGGGGCACGTCGTACCGTCGCTGGCGGTCGCCGCCGAGCTGCAGGC
>JBQCHW010000155.1:0-3442 GCA_051954315.1 Solirubrobacterales bacterium | reverse complement strand
GCGCTCAAAAGGGCTGCCAAGGACGGGGAGGTTGTGCCTTCCTTCAACGACATGGTCGTCAAGGCTTGCGCGATCGCGCTGCGGGAGTTCCCGAAAGCGAACGGGGCCTATCGGGATGGGCGGTTCGAGATGTACTCGCGGGTCAACGTCGGCGTTGCGGTGGCCGCGCCAGGGGCGTTGGTGGTGCCGACGGTCTTCGATGCGGATAAGAAGGGGTTGCGGCAGATCGCCGAAGACGTGCGCGCGGTCGCCGCGAAGGTCCGCGACGGCTCGGTGACCCCGCCGGAGCTCTCGGGCGGGACCTTCACGGTCACCAACCTCGGCATGTACGGGATCGAGGTCTTCGACGCCGTGATCAACATGGGCCAGGCGGCAATCGTCTCGATCGGAGCGATCCGCGAAGCCCCCGCCGTGCGCGACGGCGAGATCGTCCCCGCCCAGCTGATGAAGGCGACGATCGCCTGCGACCACCGCATCCTCTACGGCGCCGAGGGCGCCGAATTCCTCGCGCGGGTCAAAGCGCTGCTCGAGGAGCCCGTCTCCCTCGCGCTCTAGTCGGCCTGCCCGCCGCCGGGCTCGGGCGGCAGTGCTTTCGGCCCGTCGGGATACATGTGGCGCAGCTGCTCCTCGGTCATCTCCAGCGTGCTGGTGATCTCTTCCCGTGGCGCCCCGACCACCAGCCAGAGCTGATCGGCCTCGGTGTCGTTGAACAGCTGCCGCGGCGTGTCCGGCTCGACCAGGAGCGTGTCGAGCGGCTGCAGCGTCAGCACCTCCTCGCCGATCCGCACCCGCCCCTCGCCCTCCAGCAGCACATAGAGCTCCTCCTGCGTGAAGTGCCGATGAAAGGTCGAAGCCTTCCCCGGCTCAACCCGCCACATCCGCGCCCCCAACTGCGACGCCTCCAGCTGTCCACCGAGGTCCGTATTCGGCGTCTGCATCTGATTCGACCGCCGCCAGAACGCATCGGCGGCCTTGAGCACCCGGTACCCCACTAGATCTCGATCCAGGTGCCCTTCGGGCCGAGGTTGCGGACGGGGGTGGGGCCGATCTGGCTTTCGCAGCCCCATGACTCGTGGATGTGGCCGCAAACGGCGAGGCGGGGGCGCTTCTTTTCGATCGCGTCGAGAAGGGCGGGGCTGCCGAAGTTGCCGTTGCCGCCGGCGCTGTCGCAGTGGTCCTTCGGCGGCGAGTGGAGGACGAGGACGGCGCCCTCGGGGCAGGCGGCGAGTTTCTCCGTTGCCGTCTCGTCGTCGAGGTCGAAGCTCCAGTCCCAGGGCGTGACCGGGATCCCGGCGCCGAGGCCGAAGAACTCGACCCCGTCGATCGTCGTTTCCTCGCCGTGGAGAACCGTGGCGGCGCTCCAGTCGGCGGCCGCCTCACGCAGCGCGTCGAGGGTCTCGTTGTTACCGGGGACGAGCACCGTCGGGGTCTCGATCCGCGCCAGGGCGCCGATCGTCTCCTCCAGCCCCTCGTGCACCGACGCGAAGTCGCCGGCCCCGATCACCACGTCGGCCTCGGCCGACATCTCGACCAGCCGCGCCCCCTGCTCGAGGTCGCGGTGGAGGTCGCTGAAGGCGAGCAGCTTCATTCCGGAAAACCTAGCTGCTCGGTGCCGGCGCGGCTCGCCAGAAGCGGCTCGCCCGGCGCCGCGGCCGCGCCGGTTCCTCTTCGGCCCGCACCTGCAGGTCGAGGTAGAGGAGGGTGCGGCCGGCGGTGACGTAAGGGATGAAGAGGGCGAAGACGAGCGAGCCGAGCAGGTTGATCCAGACCAGGTCGAAGCCGGTGAAGATCAGGGCGAAGCCGAGGATCGGGCCGGCGGCGACGCTGAGCAGCCAAAGCGGCGCGGCGACGCGAACGGTGTGCCACCAGCGCCCGCGCACCAGCATCGCGCTGCCGCGGAAGGACTCGCGGATCGACTTGTCGGTGAAGAGCACTTCCTGCTGGACGAAGAGCCAGGAGACGTATTTCCAGATCGCGAAGGGGAGGCCGATCACGGTGATCGCCATCAGGGTGAGGCCGACGATCGCCAGCAGTTGGGCGGCGACGACGCGGCGGAAGCGGGCCAGCGCTCCTCCCACCGACTCGAGGAAGCCGATGCGCCGGCCGCGGCAGAGCTCGCGGACGAAGACGATCACCACCGCGGCGACGAGCGCTTCGGCCACCGGCCGCCCGAAGGTTTCGGCGAAGTCGGCGAAGGCGAGGTGGACGCCGGCGCGCCCGGCGGCGTTGTCGACGCCGCGCTCGCTGGCGATCGCTTCGGCCAGCAGGTCGACGCCGCCAACGATCGGGAAGGCGATCAGCCCGATCGGGACCAGCGTCAGCCAGTAGCGCCCGTAGAGCCGGCGCGCCGTCCGCAGCAGCTGGCCGAAGGCGCGCCGCGCCCTCAGGTTCTCGAGGTCGACCGGTCCCCAGCGGGTGAGGCCGAAGAAGGCGAGCAGCAACAGCAGGACCGCGGCGACGATCCCGTAGGCCGCCGCCTGCGACTTGGTTGCGAGGTGGGTGAGGTCGGTAGCGGCGACGACGGCGCCGCAGAAGGCGCTGGTCACGGTCGGCCCGACCACCGAGCCGCCCGGCAGCCGCGGGCTGGTCGTGCGCTGTTCGGCCATCCAGGCAAAGGGTTCGCGCCAGACGGTCTTGGTCACCGGCCCAGTCGGCCCGTTGTTGTAGCCCTTTTCCCGTTCGCCCCAGCGGCCGCGGTAGCTGAGCCACTGGAAGGCGCCGTGTTCGGGTGCGGTTTCCGGCAGCAGCACCGGCCGCAGCGGCAGCTCGCGCAGCGGTTCGGAGGTGTTGTCGCAGCCGACCCCGGAGCCGTTCTGCCCGTTGCCGAGGTAGACGGCGGAGTCGTAGAAGGTGGCGTGGGAGCCGGCCGCGGGATAGACGACCGGGTGCGTCCCTTCCTTCTGCACCTTGCCGTCGGTCCAGCTCGCCCGCTCGCCACCGGCATGTTGGAAGACGATGATTTCGCTGGGTTCTTCATCGAGCGCGTCTTCGACCACGTTCGACTTGAAGCTGAGCTGCATCCCCTCCCAGTCGCCCTCGTGGAGGTCGTTGAACTGGTTGAAGTACCAGTAGAACCAGTACTGCAAGGTGAAGCCGTCGTGGTTCGGTTCGCGGGCGATATGCGCGTAGGTGATCGCCGGCGCCTTGCCTTCCTCGACCAGCTGGCGGAAGGCACGCGCGTAGACGCAGGTCTTGCCGAGCACCTCGCCTTCGTAGTCGAGGTAGTAGCCGTCGCGAAGGCCGGCGATGTCGGCGGCGGTCGGCGCCCGCTTCACCACCTCGAGCTTGCCGTCGGGCAGTTCGTGGGTAAGGGTGACGCTCGGGTTGCCGAGGACGATGTCGACGCTGGTCGGCTGGTACTGCTCCTCGGAGGTGTTGCAGGGAGGGTCCCGCTGTTCCCGCAGCATCGCGATCGGCACGTACTTCTCGGCCAGCTGCTGCG
>JBQCHW010000154.1:0-6861 GCA_051954315.1 Solirubrobacterales bacterium | reverse complement strand
ATCAACCTCGTCAAGGCGACGATGGACGGCCTGGTCCGTCTGCGGCGGCCCGAGGAGGTCGCGGAGCTTCGTGGTCTGACCATCACCCAGGTGCTGGGGATGGACGGCCAGAACGGCGCTCAGGCGACCGAGACGATTTCCGCCGAGAGCGAGGACAAACCCGCTGAGGCTGCGGCCGAGCCGGTCGCCGGCGACGAGGCCGCCGAAGAGAAAGCGGCGGAGGGCGCTGAGGCTGAGAAACAGGAGAGCGGGTCGTGAGCAAAGTAAAGATTCGCCAGACTCGCTCCGCGGCGAAGACCAATCCGAATCAGAAAGCGACGCTGAAGGCGCTGAAGCTGGGGCGGATCGGCAAGTCGGTCGAGCTCAAAGACTCCGAGCAGCTGCAGGGTCAGCTGCGGGTCGTCTCCCACTTGGTGGAGGTCGACGGTGGCTGAGAAAGCTTCCTCGAAAAAAGCATCTGAAGAGCCCAAAGTCTCGGAGCGCACCGAAGAGATCGGGCTGCACAACCTGAAGCCGAAGCCGGGCTCGAAAAAGCCGCGCAAGCGGATCGGGCGTGGCGAGGGCAGCGGCCTGGGCAAGACCTCGGGCCGCGGTCACAAGGGCGCCGGCTCGCGCTCGGGCCGCAAGCGCAAGGCCGGCTACGAGGGCGGGCAGAACCCGATCCACATGCGGATGCGAAAGCTTCGCGGCCCGCACAAAAAGCAGTCGATGCCGTTCGAGAACTTCCGCACCACGACTCAGGCCGTCAACCTCGCCGACCTTCAGGAGCGCTTCGACAGCGGCGCCGAAGTCACCCCGGCGAGCCTGAGGGAGAAGGGCCTGGCCAAGCGCAAGGACCCGGTCAAGGTGCTCGCCCGCGGTGAGATCAAAAAGAAACTCGAGGTCCACGCGCACGCTTTCAGCGCGGCTGCCAAAGAGAAGATAGAGGCGGCCGGCGGTTCCTGTCACACTCTGGAGCCGTAAATGCTCAAAACGATTCTCAACGCCTTCAGCGTTGCCGAGATTCGCAGGAAGCTTGCGTTCACGGCAGCGATCCTCGCCCTGTACCGGCTGGGTGCCTACATCCCCGCCCCGGGCGTCGATATCAACGCGGTTAAGGAAATCCAGAGCAACTTCGGCGGCTCCGGCGTCCTCGGCTTCCTCAACATGTTCTCGGGAGGCGGCCTCTCGCGACTGAGCCTGTTCGCGCTGGGGATCATGCCCTACATCACCGCCTCGATCATCCTGCAGCTGCTGACGGTGGTCGTGCCCTCGCTGGAGAGGCTGCAGAAAGAGGGCGAGGTCGGGCAGCAGAAGATCACCCAGTACACGCGCTACCTCACCGTCGGCCTGGCCTTCGCCCAGTCGATCGGCTACGTCTTCCTCTTCCGCTCCTTCGGCAACGAAAGCGGCACCAGCGTCGTCGGCTCCCTCACCTTCCCGAAGCTCTTCCTGATCGTCATGTGCCTGACCGCGGGCTGCACCCTGCTGATGTGGATGGGCGAGCTGATCACCCAGCGCGGGATCGGCAACGGCATCTCGCTGATGATCTTCGCTTCGATCGCTTCCTCGATCGTCCCCGGGCTTTCGAAGTGGTGGAACAACCCCGATCAGGTCTTCGTCGTGATGATGCCCTTCATCGCCCTCGCGGTGATCGTCGCGATCGTCTTCGTCCAGGAGGGCCAGCGCCGGATCCCGGTCCAGTACGCGAAACGGGTCGTCGGGCGGAAAATGACCTCGGGCGGCTCGACCTACCTGCCGCTGCGGGTCAACATGGCCGGTGTCATCCCGGTCATCTTCGCCGCCTCGATCATGGCCTTCCCCTCGACCGTCGGCCAGCTGCTGAACACGGAAACCGCGCTTGACTTCGCCGCCTTCTTCGGGCCCAACAAGTGGGCCTACGTGATCGGCGAGATCTTCTTCATCATCGTCTTCACCTACTTCTACACCGCGGTCACCTTCAATCCGGTCGACCAGGCGGACAACCTGAAGAAATACGGCGGCTTCATCCCCGGCGTGCGCCCGGGCCGGCCGACCGCCGAGTACCTGGACAAGATCCTCTCCCGCCTGACCTTCCCCGGGGCGCTCTACCTGGGCGCGGTGGCGGCGCTGCCGACGATCCTGATCAGCCAGACCTCGGCCAACTTCTACTTCGGCGGCACCTCCATCCTGATCGTGATCGGCGTCGCCCTGGACACGGTCAAGCAATTGGAGGCGCAGCTGATGATGCGCAACTACGAGGGCTTCCTCAAATAAGCTGCCCTCCTAGATGTCCGAGCTGAATCTCGTCCTACTCGGCCCTCCCGGTTCCGGCAAGGGAACTCAGGGAGAGCGCCTGAACGAAGACCTGCGGTTGCCCTACTACGCGACCGGGGACATCCTCCGTGGCGCCGTGCGCGACGAAACCGAGCTGGGGCGGACCGCGAAGGAGTACATGGACCGCGGCGACCTGGTGCCCGACGAGGTGATCGTCGGGGTGATCGCCGAGCGGATCGACTCCGCCGAGGCTCGCGACGGCTTCATCCTCGACGGCTTCCCGCGAACCACCCCCCAGGCCGAGGCGCTCGACGCCAAGCTCGGCGACCTCGGCCGGTCGGTGACCGCGGTTCTGCTGATCGACGTCTCCGACGACGAGGTCGTTCGCCGGCTCGGCGGCCGCCGCACCTGCGAGGCCAACGGGCACGTCTTCCACGTCGACTTCGAACCGCCCAAGCAGGAGGGTGTCTGCGACCTCGACGGCTCGCCGCTGATCGTCCGCGACGACGACAAGCCCGAGGTGATCCGCAAGCGGCTCGAGACCTATCACGAGAAGACCGAGCCGCTCGTCTCCTACTACGACAGCCGCAGCGTCCTGCGCCGGATCGCCGGCGAGGCAGCGCCGGAAGCGGTGGCCGAGGAGATCCGCCGCACCCTGGCGACCCTGCGGATGCAGGACGAGGCCGTCTAGCCCTCTTCCCCGCGGGTCCGCCGCGGCTGACCATTAGCGTGTACCGGATGATCATCAAAAAGACGCCGGAGCAGGTAGAGAAGATGGCCGCTTCCGGAGAGGTCCTGGTCCGCTGCCTGAAGATGCTGGCCTCGAAGGCCCGGCCCGGGACGACCACCGAGGAACTCGACGCCGCCGCCGAGAAATTCATCCGCTCGCAGGGTTGCGAGCCGGCCTTCAAGGGCTATCGCGGCTTCCCGGGGTCGATCTGCGCGTCGCCGAACTCGATTGTCGTCCACGGCATCCCCGACGGCTATCAGCTGAAGCGCGGGGACGTGCTCTCGATCGACGTCGGCGTGATCAAAGACGGCTGGGTCTCCGACGCGGCGATGACGGTGCCGGTCGGCCCGGTCAGCCCGGAGGCGCAGAAGCTGCTTGACGTCACCAAAGCCTCGCTCTTCGCCGGGGTCGAGCAGATGCGCCCGGGCAACCACCTCGGCGACGTCTCCGCGGCGATCCAGGGCAGCGTCGAGAAGGAAGGCCTCTCGATCATCCGCACCCTTGTCGGCCACGGCATCGGTCGCGATATGCACGAGGAACCGCAGGTGCCGAACTTCGGCGACCCCGGTCGTGGGCCCGAGCTGGAGGAGGGGATGGTGCTGGCGATCGAGCCGATGGTCAACGCCGGCGGCCCGCTGGTGCGGATGGGCGACGACGGCTGGGCGGTCTACTCAGAAGACGACTCGCTGGCCGCCCACTTCGAGTTCACGGTCGCGGTGACGCCGGAGGGTCCGCGGGTCCTTACGCCGTGGCACGAAGCTGACTAGCCAGCGGGTTCGACTCGCCGGGGATCAGCTTGCGGTAGGCGATCCAGCCCTGGAAGTTGCCGCTCCACTCGCTCTCCTGGAGCTCGGCCGCGGTCATCGGCCGGGCGACGTGCTCCATCGGCGACATGTGGCCGCTTTCGGCGAGGCGGTCGTAGAGGGCGACGTCGGCGGAGAGGTCGCGGGTGCCCGCGTGGGTGAGGTAGCTGACGCGAGCACAACGCCCAATTGAAATCTTCGCCAGTTCCTCGGCTGAGCTTGCCTCCTCGCGCTCGGCCTCGCCGACCAGCGGCAGGTGCCATTCGTCGGCCTCCAGACGGGTCGGCACCGAGCGCTCGAGCGCCTCGCGCATCTTCTGCGCGATCAGGTGGATCTCCGGCTGGGCGTCGGGGTGGCAGCGGAGGTTGAAGAAGTTGTCCCAGGTCGTCGCCGAGACGATCACGGTGTGCCACATGAACGGCTCCAATAGGCGGTTGGCGACCTGCTTGTGGACGTTCAGCCACTCCGTCGGTGGTTCTTTCAGCCGATCCTGCGCCGCCTCTAGGCAAGCGCGGAGGTCGTCGTAGCCGGCGACGCTCTCGGGGCTGGTGATCAACCCGAGCACGTGGCGGACGGCGTCGTCGCGCGCGGTCAGCCACTCCGCTTCGGCGGCGTCGCGGGCCGCTCCGGTCAGCGCCGGCCCCGCTTGCATCCCGGGCTGGTTGGAGCCGAACTCGATCGGCACGTAGGGATCGTCGAGCAGGCGCCGCAGCTGTTTGGCGACCGGGATCGCCCGCGAGCTGGCCGAGTTGCGGGAGAAAACCCGGTGGGTGTTGAACTCGGCGAGGACGAAGCGGGGGAAGGTAGCCTCGAGCGTAGTCAGCCGGTGCCCGGCGGGCGAGACTGAATCGGCGAGGACTTTGGCGGCGAATCCCATCGGCTCCGAACACTCTGGCACTCGCCGGGGACGCCAACAAGTCCGATCGGAAGCGTAAATTGGGAGCTAACTGGCGCGCCTCCCGCAGGCGTCACCGAAGGCACGTCCCTGCTATCTTTCTCCGTCGGCCTAGTTGGCCGGTTGGTTCATCCTGCCGTCCGATTCATGGGGCGTGCAGGAATCCTGTTGTCAAGACGAGATCCGGAGCAATGAAGGTTCGAGCTTCCGTTAAGCCGATGTGCGAGAAGTGCAAGGTAATCCGCCGAAACGGGGCGGTCCTGGTGATCTGCCAGAACCCGCGCCATAAGCAGAGGCAGGGCTAGCCATGGCACGTATCGCCGGCATCAACATCCCGGTCGGTAAACGGACCGAAATCGGGCTCACCTACATCTTCGGGATCGGCCAGTCGACGGCACAGCAGATCCTCAAGGAGACGAAAGTCGATCCGAACACCTTGGTCAAAGACCTGACCGAGGACGAGGTGATGAAACTTCGCGAGGCGGTCGAGAACCGCGAGGTCGAGGGCGACCTGCGCCGCGAGCGCTCGCAGAACGTCAAACGGCTGATGGAGATCGGCTCCTACCGGGGCCTGCGCCACCGTCGCGGCCTGCCGGTCCGGGGCCAGCGCACGAAGACCAACGCCCGCGGCCGCAAGGGCCCGCGCCGCCTCAGCGTCGCCGGCAAGCGCAAGGCATAGGTAGAGAGAGATGGCTGAGAAAAAAGGCTCCAAAGGTCGTACGCGTCGCCGGGTGAAAAAGAACGTCACCTACGGCCAGGCGCACATCAAGACTTCCTTCAACAACACGATCGTCACCCTCACCGACACCGACGGCAACGTGATCGCCTGGGAGTCGGCCGGGTCGGCCGGGTTCAAAGGCTCGCGCAAGTCGACCCCGTTCGCCGCGCAGGTCACCGCCGACGCCGCCGCCAAAAAGGGCATGGAACACGGCCTCGAGCGGGTCGAAGTCTTTGCCAAGGGCGCCGGGTCGGGCCGTGAGACCGCGATCCGCTCGCTGCAGGCCGCCGGCCTCGACGTGACGACCGTCAAGGACGTCTCGCCGCAGGCCCACAATGGCTGTCGCCCGAAGAAGCGGAGGAGGGTCTAATGGCTCGCGATACCGCTCCGCAGTGCAAGCAGTGCCGGCGCGAGGGCCAGAAACTCTTCCTCAAGGGCGAGCGCTGCTTCACCGACAAGTGCGGCGTCGAGCGTCGCTCCTACCCGCCCGGTGAGCACGGTCGTGGCCGCCTGCGGCAGTCCGAGTACCGCGTGCAGCTGCGCGAGAAGCAGAAGACCCGCCGCTACTACCAGGTGCTGGAGAAACAGTTCCGCGCCTACTACGAAAAGGCCGCCCGCCAGGAAGGCGTCACCGGCGAGAACCTGCTGCGGCTGCTCGAGTCCCGCTTCGACAACGTGCTCGTCCGCCTCGGCTTCGCCGCCTCGCGGCGCCAGGCGCGGCAGCTGATCACCCACGGCCACTGGCAGATCAACGGCCGCCGGGTCAACATCCCCTCTTACCAAGTTCGTCCCGAGGACATCATCTCGATCAAGGCCGGATCGTCCGCCACCGACACGATCCAGCGGGCCACCGAACTCGTCTCGACGGTTCCGGCCTGGCTACAGGCCGATCACGATGCCCTCACCGCCAAGGTCCTGCGCTACCCCGAGCGCTCCGAGATCTCGGCGCCGGTTCAGGAGCAGCTGATCGTCGAGCTGTACTCCAAGTAGTCCGGAACCCCACTCAGAACACGCAACGAAGGAACTCATGACCACTGATTTCCAGGTCCCTCGCATCACCTCCGAGAAAATCGATGACCGTCGCGGCACTTTCACGATCGAGCCGCTCGACAAGGGCTTCGGTTACACGTTCGGCAACAGCCTTCGCCGCGTCCTGCTCTCCTCGCTGGGCGGCGCCGCGATCACCAGCGTCCGCATCGAGGGCGTAGCGCACGAGTTCTCGACCGTCCCCGGCGTCAAAGAGGACGTCACCGACATCGTCCTCAACCTCAAGGACCTGGTCGTCCGCATGCACACCGATGCCGATGAGGTCGAGGCCCCGCTGGTCGCCACCGGCCCCGGCGAGGTCAAGGCCAAGGACATCGATCTTCCCTCCGGCGTCGAGATCCTCAACCCCGACGCGCCGATCGCGACGCTCGAGAAAAAAACCAAACTCGAGGTCTACCTGACGATCGGCCGCGGCCGCGGCTACTCGCCGGCC
>JBQCHW010000153.1:0-5726 GCA_051954315.1 Solirubrobacterales bacterium | reverse complement strand
ACTCGCTCAGCGCCGGCCGCTCGCTGCGCGCCGCCTTCCCGGCCGCGGTCGCCTCGCTTGACGGGCCGCCGGCGATCGAGCTCTTGCGGCTGGCGGCGGAGCTCGACCTCGGCGCGCCGACGGTGGCGGCGGTCCAGGGCTGGCGGCGGCGGATGCGCTCGGAGCGGGTCGACGCCTTCGCCGCCGCGCTGCTCAGTCAGCGGCTGGCCGGCGGAGACCTCGCCGGGCTGCTGCGGCGCTTTGCCGCCGGCGCCGCCGAGCGCGAGCGAGTTGCCGAGGATGCGCGCTCGGCGACGGCGCAGGCGCGTTTCACCGGCCTCCTGGTGGTGGCGATGCCGACCGGCGGCGCCCTCTTCGCCGAGCTGCTGCAGCCGGGCTTCCTGGCGACGTTGCTTGCTTCGCCGCCGGCGGCGGTGCTGCTGGCGCTCGCGGCGGCGCTCCAGGTCGCCGGCTTCTTCGCGATCCGCCGCTTCTCGCAGGTGGTGGAGTGAGCGGCGCCGGGCTGCTGGCGGCACTGGCGGTTCTGTTCGTCGCGGCCGCTGCCAAGGAGCTGCTGCGCGGGCATGAGGTTCGGCTGCGGGTGCCGAAGCTGCTGCTCGGCAAGTTGTTCGGAGCCGCGATCGGGGCGCTGCTCGGCCTGGTCGCCGCGCCGGTCGCGCCGGGGCGCCTCTCCCTGCTCGTGCTGGTCGGCCTTCCCGCCGCCGGCTTCTTCGGCCCCAACGCGATCCTCGAGCGGCGGGCGCGGCAGCGCCAGCGTCGGCTGGTCGCCGCGCTCCCCGACGCCCTCGACCTGCTCGCGGTCAGCGCCGGCTCCGGCTGCGGCCCCGCGGCTGGGATCGAGCAGCTGGCGCGGGCGGGGGAGGGGCCGTTGGCGGAGGAGCTGCGACTGACAGTCGCCGAGCTCTCCTGCGGCGTTCCCCTCAGCGCCGCCCTCGCCTCGCTGCGCGGCCGCGTCCCCGGCAGCGAGCTGGCCACGCTGGTCGCGGCGATCGAGCGCTCGCGCAAGTTCGGCTCGCCCCTCGCCGACCAACTGCGCCGTCAGGCGACCGCCCTGCGCCGCGACAGCCGCCGCGCCGTCGAGGAGCGCGCCGCCCGCGCCGCCCCGAAGATCCAGCTCGTCGTCGCCCTCGTCCTCGTCCCCTCGGTCCTGCTGATGATCGCCGCCGGCCTGATCGCCAACGCCGGGACGCTGCTAGCCGGCTTCTGAAGTTTCCAGCGCCTCGTCTTTCAGCCGTTTCGCCACCGCGGCGGTGGCGGCGGCGACCGCGTCGAGCTCCTCGGCGTTGTCCTTGTGGCCGTTGACGTAGCAGCAGAGGTTGCCGTCGACGAGCTCGAAGGCGAACTTCTTCGGCGCCGCTTCGTTCAGCCAGACGATGAAGGTGGGGGCGAAGAGGCGGCGCAGCCAGACGGCGTCCTGCTCCTTGCCGGCGAAGATCTCGTACTTCTCGTCGAGCTCCGTACTCTCGAGCTTCACCTGCTCTTTCTTCGTCCGGAAGACGTCCTCGAACTTCTCCAGCGAGCGGAGGCCGAACTTGCGCTGGCAGTAGAGCTCGGGGCAGTGGGCGACCGAGTCGGGGACCTGCGTGAGGCCGAGGGTGTAGCGGTAGTAGTTCGTCTCCGTGTGGCCCTCGCTGTCGGTCGACTCCTCCTCGTAGGTGAAGAGGGCGAGGGTGCCGTGGACCCCCTCGCCAAGCCGCCCCTTCATCGTCCGATCCGCGTAGCGGTCGTCGCCCTTCTTCAGCAGCGGGGTCAGCGGCGGCAGGTGCTCCTTGCCGCCGAGGGTGAGGTTGCGCTGCTGGCAGTAGAGGGCGAAGAAGGCGTCGGCCGCCTGCTTGTCGGCGATCGCGAAGACGACGAGGACGCCGATCAGCAGGGCGACGACGAAGGCGGCGCCGCCGAGCGCCGGGCCGACCAGGGCGGCTCCGGCGATCGCGACGATCAATGCGAAGACCCCGATCAGGATCCAGGTCAGCGGCTTGCGCATCAGCCGCTTGAAGTGGAAGCCGCGCAGGTCGTTGGCGTCGTCAGGCAGGTTTGCCGCCGCCGCTTGTGCCTCGTCCGTCGTAGCCACGGAGCGGAAGCTATCGCGCCCGCCCGGATGCAAATGGGCTTGCAGAGGGAGGTCGTGTTGCAAAGTGGGGGAGTGTGGGTTATTGTGGCGATCGAGTTGAAGCCCAGGACCGGGGTGGTGAGGTTCCTCCCACCTCATCACCCCGGTCTCTTTTGTTTTCCGTCTTTCAGCCCCCCGTCGCAGAAAGGACTCGCGAGGTGGCCTTCCGGGGTCTTTACGAGCACAGCCTCGATTCCAAGGACCGGCTCACGGTTCCCTCTCGCTTCCGGGCTTCCCTCGCTGACGGCATCGTTCTGTCCAAGGGCTTCGACCCCTGCGTCTGGGTGCACACGACCGGGGAGTTCGAGCAGCTGTCCGATCGCTTCCTCTCTCCGCACAGCCCCTTCGGGCGCGACGCCCGCGCCCTGCGCCGCCGCTTCCACGGCGGCTCCTTCGACGAGAAGCTCGACTCCGCCGGCCGCATCCGCATCCCCAAGCCGCTGATCGAGCACGCCGGCCTCGACGGCAACTGCGTCGTCATCGGTGCGGGGGAGTACCTGGAGATCTGGAACGCCGACGCCTGGGCCAAGCAAGAGGAAGAACTCGACGCCGCCGCCCCCGAAATCGCCGAGGGCCTCGCCGCCGCCGGCCCCGCCGCGTAACCATGAGACTGAATGCCGCCCTCAACTACAGCCCCGCGCCCGCCGGCGGCTACATCGCGCCGCGCCCGGTGGAGCGACCACTGGAGGTCCTCTTGAGCGAGCACGAGCCCGTCCTGGCGCCGGAGCTGGTCTCGCTGCTGGCGCCGGAGCCGGGGCAGATCGCGGTCGACTGCACCTTCGGCGGCGGCGGCCACGCGCGCCTGGTCGCCGAGCTGATCGGGGAGGAGGGGACGCTGATCGGGATCGATCGCGACCCGGCCGCGCAGGAGCGCTTCAACCGCTTCGCCGCCGAGGTCCCCTGCCGGACCCTGTTCATCAGCAGCGACTTCGCGGCAGGACTTCGCGCCTTGCAAGGCGAAGGAGTGCGCCCAGACATGGTTTATGTAGATCTGGGGATGTCCTCGATGCAGGTTGACGCGTGGGAGCGGGGCTTCTCCTATTCCTACGACGCGCCGCTCGACATGCGGATGGACACGCGGCAGGAGTTCACCGCCGCCGACCTGCTGAACGAATGGCCCGAGGCGCGGATCGCCCAGGTCCTGCGCCGCTTCGGCGAGGAGCGCTACGCGGGGGGCATCGCCCGCGAGATCTGCCGCCGCCGCCCGCTCAGCACCACCGCCGAGCTCGTCGACGCGATCAAAGCCGGGATGCCCGCTTCGGCCCGCTTCGGCGGCGGCCACCCGGCCAAGCGCAGCTTCCAGGCGATCCGGATCGCGGTCAACGGCGAGCTCGAGGCGCTCGAGGAAGCGCTGCCGCTGGCCTGGCAGCAGCTCAAGGTCGGCGGTCGCTTCGCCGCGATCTCCTTCCACTCGCTCGAGGACCGGCCGGTGAAGCAGTTCCTCGCCGCCAAGGCGCGCGGCTGCGTCTGCCCGCCCGAGCTTCCCGTCTGCGTCTGCGGCCACGAGCCGGAGGCCGAGCTGCTGACCCGGCGGGCGGTCTCGCCCGGGCCGGAGGAGGCGGAGAGCAACCCGCGCTCGCGCTCGGCCCACCTGCGGGCGGCGATGAAGATCGCCGAGGCCCAGCCCGTGGGGGAGGCCGGCTGATGGCCGTCGCCGTCCCCAAGAGCCGCACCGCACCGGCGCCGCGACCGTCGCGGACCACGGCGCCTCCGAAACCGCGGAAACCAGCGCGCAAACCGACCCGCAGCCGAGCGGTTCCGGCTCCGGCGAAGGCGCCCACCCGTCGCGCTCCCGCCCGCAAACCGGCGACGAACCGCGCCCCCGCCGGCCGTCCCAAACTTGCCGTAGTCGCCGGCCGCACCGCGGTTGCCGTCCGCCAGCTCCCCGATTCCAGCTTGGTCGTGCGGATGACCCAGGGGCGCCTGTGGATCGGGGTCCTCGGGGTGCTCCTGGTCGGGATCGTCGCCGTCAACGTCGCCACCCTCAGCTTCGCCGCCGCCTCGGGCAAGATCGACGCCCAGATCACGGCGCTGGAAAAAGAGAACTCGATGCTGGAAAGCCGCGAGGCCGAGCGCTTCAGCACCGCCCGCGTCCGCAGCCAGGCCGGCCAGATCGGCCTGGCGATGCCGAACACCGAAGAGCCGAAGCTGATCCAGTACGACGCGGGGGACGCCGCCGCGGCCGCCGCCCGCCTTGCTGCCGCCGGGGGCTGACGTGGGCTCGCGTCCGACCACCTAGGGACGATCCGTAGATGCGCTTGATCGAGCGACGGATCGGCCTCCTCTTCGGCGCCTTCCTCCTCTGCTTCCTCGTCATCGTCGTCCGCGCCTTCTGGCTGCAGGGCGTGCAGGGGTCGCAGTTGGCCTCCGAGGCCGCCTACCAGCAGACCGAGGTGGTCGAAGTGCCGGGCCTGCGCGGCGACCTGCTCGACCGCCGCGGCAACAAGCTCGCCGCTTCTGAAGACGCGGCGACGATCTACGCCACGCCGTATCAGGTGAAAAACCCACCCCAGGCCGCGGCCCAGCTGGCGCCGATCCTCGACGAGAAGAAGGGCGAAGTGCTGGAAGCGCTGACCGCCGAAGGCGGCTTCTCCTACGTCGCCAAAAAAGTCGACCTCGGCACCGCCGCCAAGATCGAAGCGCTCGACCTCGAAGGGATCGGCCAGCTGCCCGACAGCCGCCGCACCTACCCGCAGGGGGAGATGGCGGGGCAGGTGATCGGCGCGATTGGCTCCGAAAACCAGGGGTTGACCGGGCTCGAGGAGGGCGAGGAAGAAGTGCTCGGCGGCAGCGACGGCGAACGGCGGATCGTCAACGACGCGCTCGGCGAACCGATCCGGCAGGAAACGGTGAAGGAAGCCGAAGACGGCGAAGACGTCGAACTCACCCTCGACCCGGTGATCCAGCAGAAAACCGAAGAAGTGCTGAACGGGGTCGGTGAAACGTACTCGCCGAAAGGCGCGACGGCGATCGTCGTCGATCCGCGCAGCTCGCAGATCCTGGCGATGGCGAACTGGCCGCCGGTCAATCCCGAAGACCTCTCCGAAGTCAGCAACGAAGACCTCCTCAACAAGGCGACGGGGTTCACCTACGAGCCGGGCTCGACCTTCAAGGCGTTCACGGTCTCGGCGGCGCTGATGGAAAAGCTGGTGACGCCGGCGACCGAATTCGTCCTGGCGCCGCAGATCCAGGTCGCCGACCGGACGATCGAAGACGCAGAGCCGCGCGGGACCGAAACGATGAGCGTGGCGACGATCCTCGCCCGCTCCTCCAACGTCGGCGCGGTGACGATCGGGCTCGAGGTCGGCGCCGAAAAGTTCAGCGAATGGATCCAGCGCTTCGGCTTCGGCAAGCCGACCGGGGTGCAGTACCCGGCCGAGGAGCAGGGGATCGTCCCCGCCCTCGACGAATACTCCGGCTCGACGATGGGCAACCTGCCGATCGGCCAGGGCATCTCGGTGACGCCGATGCAGATGGTCGCCGGCTACACCGCGATCGCCAATGGCGGGATGCTGAAACCGCCGCAGCTGATCAAGCGGATCGGCGAAGAAAAGGTCCACGAGCCGAAGGGCAAGCGCGTGGTCACGCCCGAGGTCGCCTCGCAGGTGCGGGAAAT
>JBQCHW010000152.1:0-3454 GCA_051954315.1 Solirubrobacterales bacterium | reverse complement strand
ATGACGAACCGTCGGGGACCTTCCACGTCACGGTCACCGAAGCGAGCTTCCCGACCTCGCAGAACCTCGGCCAGACCGCGCTGCTGAAACTCGCGGTCCGCAACACCGGCAAGCGGCCCGTCCCGGCGCTGACCGTCAGCTTCACGATTGCCGGCAAGGAGGGCGTCAACTCCTCCCTCCCCTTCGGGGTCCGCGATCCCCAGCCCGAACTGGCGCAGCCGGAACGGCCAGTCTGGGTGCTGGCGCAGTCCTATCCGAAACTGCACGGCTCCTCGAAGGCGGGCGGCGCCTCGACCTCGAGCCCGAAGACCTTCTCCTTCGGCGAACTGAAGCCCGGTAAGACCACCACCGCGGTCTGGAAGCTGAGCGCGGTGCGCTCGGGCAAGTACACGCTGCTCTACAACGTCAACGCCGGCCTCGGTGGCAAGGCGAAGGCGAAAACCGACAACGGCGTCCGCCCCGGCGGCTCCTTCGCGACCGAGATCAGCGAACGCCTGCCGGAAACCGAAGTCACGAACAACGGCGAAATCGTTGAAGTCGGGAAAGGCAAGTAGGGGCGCGACCGCCGCGGCGGTGCTGGCCTTCCTGCTTGCCCTGGCCCTGCCCGCCTGCGGCTCGGCCAGCGACTCGACTTCCACTTCCAGCTCGAAGAGCGGCCGCGCGGGCGGGGGCGGCGTCGCCTTGAAGAAGGTCGGCTCCTTCGATGCTCCCGTCTACGTCACCGGCGCTCCCGGCTTCCCGCAGCTCCTCTTCGTCGTCGAGCAGCCCGGGAGGATCGTCGTCCTGCGCAACGGCCACCGGCTCCGCAAGCCCTTCCTTGACCTGCGCGATTCGGTCTCCTACGGCGGCGAGCGCGGCCTGCTCTCCGTTGCCTTCCCGCTCGACTACCGCCGCAGCAAGCGCTTCTACGTCTATTACACGGACCCCTCCGGCAACATCCGGATCGGCGAATTCAAGCGGGGAAGCGCGGTGCGAGCACGGCGGGGCTCGCAGCGGAAGGTCACCGTCATCCCCCACCCCGTCAACTCCAACCACAACGGCGGCCAGCTGCAGTTCCTCGGCGACCTCCTCTACTTCGGGACCGGCGACGGCGGCTCCGGCGGCGATCCGCCGAACAACGCCCAGAACAAGGACGTGCTGCTCGGCAAGCTGCTGCGGATCGATCCCCGGCCCTCCGGCGGTAAGCCCTACACCGTCCCCGCCGACAACCCCTTCGTCGGCAAACCGGGCCGCGACGAGATCTACAGCTACGGGCTCCGCAACCCCTTCCGCTTCTCGTTCGACCGCCACAGCCACCGCCTGGCGATCGCCGACGTCGGCCAAAACCAGTACGAGGAGCTCGACTACACGACGGTGACCGGGGCGAGCGGCGCCAACTTCGGCTGGGACGCCTTCGAGGGCGACTCCAAGTACACGGACGAAAACAGCGGCACGGCGAACCCCGGCGGCACCGTCAAGCCGATCTTCGCCTACAGCCACGCCCGCGGCGGCGGCAGCTGCTCGATCATCGGCGGCTACGTCGTCCGCGACCCCCGCCTGCCGGGCCTGCTCGGCCGCTACGTCTACGCCGACCTCTGCGAGGGCCAGCTGCGGGCGCTCGTCCCCCACCTCAAACGCGCCTCCGGCGACCACAAGCTCGGCCTCCGGGTGGAAAGCCCGAGCTCCTTCGGCGAAGACGACCTGCACCGCCTCTACGTCGCCTCGATCGAAGGTCCCGTTTTCCGGCTTGTCCCTCGGTAGGGCACAGAATTCCTACATTTGCGCGTGTTTCGTATGAGGTTTTCTGTCTACAGTTGCAACCATGGCAGTCATGGCACCGAGAGAAGCCTGGACCGACGATCGCCTCGACGACCTCAAGGAGCACATGGACGAGGGTTTCCGCGAGGTCAAAGCTGAGATCAAGTCCACGCGGGCCGAACTAAAGGGAGAAAGCAAAACCTCACGGGCCGAACTCAAAGAAGAGATCGCAGAGCTGCGCAGCGACATGAACAGCAGGTTCGCCCAGCTAACCGCCAGCTTCGACCGGCTGAACTACACCCTGATCGCAGCGTTGCTCGGTCTCCTAGCCACCCACTACCTAGGCTGAAACTTGCCTCGCGCTTCTTGCCGGGTACATTTGGCTGAGCAGCCAAACGGCGACGAAGGGAGCATCGGGGTGGAGAGCGCAACTGCTGTTCGGACCGCTGAGGAGTCGATCGAGGTCCGCAACCCGGCGACGGGAGCGGTGATTCAGGACCTTCCGGTCGATTCGCCCAAGCAGGTCGCCGAGACCGTCCGGCGGCTCCGCGCCAACCAGCCCGAGTGGGAGGCGATGGGGATCGAGGGGCGCTACCACTGGCTCGGCAAGCTGCGCGACTGGCTGCTCGACAACCGCGAGCGGGTGCTGGAGACGATGCAGCGCGAGACCGGCAAGGTCCGCGCCGACGCCGAAAACGAGCCGACCTACCTCGCCGACCTGATCAACTTCTACGGCACCAAGGCGGCGCAGTTCATCGGCGAGGAGAGCGTCCGCCCCCACTCCCCGTTGCTCGCTGCGAAGAAGCTGCGGATCCAGTACCGGCCCCACCCGGTGGTCGGGATCATCAGCCCCTGGAACTTCCCGTTGATCCTCTCGCTCGGCGACGCGATCCCCGCCCTCCAGGCCGGCTGCGCCGTCGTCGTCAAGCCCTCCGAGTTCACCCCGCTCGGGATCGCCGAGGTGGTCGAAGCCTGGAAGCAGGAGATCGGCGGGCCCGACGTCTTCGACTGCGTGCAAGGGATCGGCGAGACCGGCGGCGCCCTGGTCGACGCGGTCGACTTCGTCCAGTTCACCGGCTCCGACCGCACCGGCCGCAAGGTGATGGCGCGGGCGGCGGAGACGCTGACGCCGGTCAGCCTCGAGCTCGGCGGCAAGGACCCGATGATCGTCCTTGCCGACGCCGACCTCGATCGCGCCGCCAACGCCGCGGCCTGGGGCGGGATGATGAACTCGGGTCAGATCTGCATGTCGGTCGAGCGGATCTACGTCGAGGAGCCGGCCTACGACGAGTTCGTCAACAAGCTGACCGCGGAGGTCGGCCGCCTGCGCCAGGGCGCCGACGCCGGCGGCGAGCCGAAGGACGTCGGGGCGATGACCTCGCCGCGCCAGATCGAGATCGTCGCCGACCACGTCGACGACGCCCTCTCCTCAGGTGCCCGCGCTCTCACCGGCGGCAAGCGGGTCGACGGCCCCGGCGACTACTTCGAGCCGACGGTCCTGGTCGACGTCGACCACTCGATGAAGGTGATGCGCGACGAGACCTTCGGCCCGGTGGTCGGGGTGATGAAGGTGCGCGACGCCGAGGAGGCGGTGGCGATGGCCAACGACAGCCGTTACGGCCTCTCCGGCGCGGTCTTCGGCGAGCGCGAGCGGGCCGAGCAGGTGGCGCGCCGGGTCGAGTGCGGCGCGATCAACGTCAACGACGTCCTCGTCAAC
>JBQCHW010000151.1:0-5353 GCA_051954315.1 Solirubrobacterales bacterium | reverse complement strand
GACGATGTCGGGGGAGTCGCCGAGGATCTCCTTGACTTTCTTCGCGAACTCGCGCGAGACCTTGAAGCGAGCCTTCTCCGCATCACGGCTGGCGCTGTTGTCGTCGTCCCGCATCATGCCGGTGAACTCGTTGCGGTCGATGTAGTCAACCGCGCCGAGCCGCTTGACCAGCTCCCCCTTCTCGTCGGAGGAGACGACGCCGACCGCGTTTGCCCCGGCCGCTTTGCAGAGCTGAACGGCGAAGACGCCGAGGCCGCCGGCCGCGCCCCAGATGAGGACGTTGTGGCCGGCCTGCAGGTTGCACTGGTCCATCAGCATCCGGTAGGCGGTGAAGTAGGTGAGGCCGTAGGAGGAGGAGTCGACCCAGGAGAGGTTGCGCGGCTTCGGCAGCAGCTGCTGTGCCTGCACCTTGGTGAACTGGGCGAAGGAGCCCCAGGTGGTCTCGTAGCCCCAGATCCGCTGGCTCGGCGCCGCCATCGGGTCGAGCCCGTGGACCTCGACGTCCTCGTAGGAGGCCTGGTTGCAGTGGATCACGACCTCGTCGCCGACTTTCCAGCGGGTCACGCCCTCGCCGACTTTCCAGACGACCCCGGAGGCGTCGGAGCCGCCGATGTGGTGGCCGTACTCGGGGTGGTCGCCGTAGCCGAAGATCGAGACCGGCTCGCCCAGCGAGGCCCAGACGTTGTTGAAGTTGACCCCGGCCGCCATCACCCGCACGATCACCTCGAAGGCCCCGGGCTCGGGAACCTCGATCTGCTCGAGCTGGAAGGCGTCTTTCGGCTCGCCCTCGCGCTCCTGGCGGATCACCCACGCAGCCATCGTCTCCGGCAGCGTTCCGGGCTCTACGTCCAACTTCGAGACGGCACTCGTGTCAACGGCCAAAACAGGCTCCTCCGCGGGTCGTTAAAGGGGGAGAGGAATCCTAGTTCAGCGCCTACCCTTGCTGCTTTCGCGATTCAAACACCGAGCTGATGATTTGCCACGTCAGGGGTGGGAAATTTGCCAGCTCGCGGGCTAGGCAGCGCGACGCGTGGGTTCGGGAAGCGACTCCTCCTCGTCCCTCGCCTTGAGCTCCGCCACCTCTCTGGCCGCAATCGGCTGAGCCGTTCGCCGAACGGGCTCGGGATCGGGCAGCGCTTTGTTCGATTCCGCCCCCAGATCCTCTATCTGACGCAGTTTCGGCAGCAGGTTTCGTTCCGAAGAGGCGACGGCATCGTTGTAGGCCCCGATTGCCTGATCGAGGTTTCTCCCGACCCGCTCGAAGTGCCGGAGGAATACCCCCGAGCGTTTGTGAAGGTCGCGCCCGGCTTCGGCGATGTCCTGCGCTTTGGTCGCCATCTTCTCGGTGCGCCAGCCAAGCTCCACAGTGCGAAGGAGCGCCACGAGGGTGAGCGGAGTGGAGATCACCACCCCCAGCTCCAGCGCCTCCTCATAGAGGCCTGGTTCTACCTCCAGGGCACCGAACAGCGCAGCCTCCACTCTGATGTGGCAGATCACGAAGTCAGGTCCTTCACCGGCTCCGAATTGCCCGTGATAGTCCTTCGAGGCCAGGTTCTTGACTTGCGCTCGGATGGCTGCCGCTACACGGCGGAGAGCCATTAGGCGATCGGCCTCGCCTTCGGCGCGATGCGAATCCTCGAGAGCGTCGAGCGCAACTTTGGAATCGACGGCGACCCGGCGATTCCCGGGCATCTCGATGATCATGTCTGGTCGCAGGCGAGAGTCGGCGGTCCGAATCTCTTTCTGCAGATGGAAGTCCACGTGCTCCGTCATCCCTGCCAGCTCCACGAGGCGGCGCAGCTGGACCTCTCCCCAGTCTCCGCGCCCCTTTGGGTTCCGGAGGGCCTGACCGAGCCTCTCCGTCTGCTCTCCTAGCCCTTTGATTTGGTCCATCAGAACCGCATCGGTCTCGGCCCGGTGCTTAGCGAGTGACTCGACCTCGCTCTCCACCTGCTTGAGGGCGGTTTCGATCGGCTTCGTCATCGCCTCAAGCTCTTGTTTTTTCCGCGCGTAGGCCTGGGAGGCAGCCTCCTGCTCGACTTCGCGTTGGTTTTTCTGAACCGTGAGCAGGTGCTCGGAGGTCTTGCGAAGCTCCTCGCCGGCACTTGCCCTGAGTTCGGCAGTCGCCTGGGCGACGAAGGCGGAAAGCTGTTCCTGCGGATCGGGCTGCTCCTGCGGCTCAACGGTCTCCCGGGTGGCCAGCAGGTAGGCGAGGACGGCGATTACGAGGACTGCGATTACAAGGGCGATGGTCATGAAGTTCAGGCTGACGCGCGGCCCAGACGGAACGGCCGTTCTGAAACACCGCTTGCAGCGGGTTCGAGGAAGGCCCCGTCTCTATTTGCTTATAAAATTCTTGAGTAATGCGGTCGCGGCGTTTATGAATGGGCGAGTCCCGTATCGGGACGGACCAATTCAAGGAAGGAATGAATCGATGACTCGTCTACTCAAGACGCTCACGCTGGCGATGAGCGCGATGGCCCTGTTCGGGGTGATGGCTTCGGCCGCGCACGCCGAAACAGGCAAACTCACAGCTGCTGAATACCCGGCGTTCATCACAGGTCAGCAGGGCCCCGGTCCCAGCTTCGTTATCGGGGCGGGTGCGGTCCGAACCGTCAACTGCGCCACATCGGACCTCAACGCGACAATCGAAGGCCCGGCCGACCCGGTGACATTCAAGCCGGTCTACAACAACTGCATCTCCGAACCAGGCGGCTTCCCGGCCACAGTCACAACCAAAGGCTGCGACTACCGGATCGGGGTCAGCAAACCGATGACCACAGAAATCGCCTTCCCGACCACAGGCCGGATGCAGGCCTCGCTGTTCTGCCCGGCGGGCGAACAGCTGGAAATCCACGTCTACGAAAACGCCGCCATGCACGCGGCGGGCGTCTCGACATGCACATATGACGTGGCGCCTCAGGGGCCGGTCAACGGCGGGATCTACCACAACACACCGGGGGCGGTGCCGAGCGACGTCCTGGCGACAGTCGACGCCACCCTCAACGGTCTCAGCACATTGGGTCCGGCGTTCATCTGCGCCGCCGGAGCCTTCGAAATGACGCCGGTGACACTGACAGGGAACTACACAATCAAAGGGTTCACCGACTTCGGGTTCGTGGAGGGGCCCCAGATCCCCATCACCATCGACTAGCCCGCTAGGGCAGCAGGACGGCGTTCTGGGAGGAGGCGCGGTAGCTGCCCACCGTTAGGTGGGCGGGCCGCGCCTCCGGCATGCCGACGGCGGAGATCGTGTAGTTGCCGGCCGGAAGATTGAAGCCGAAGGTGCCGGGGCTGTGAGCGTAGACCGTGTCCGATTCGCCGTTCTTGGTGCCGGTGACCTTCAACTTCGTGTCCTTGGCCGTTTGGTTGGCGGCGACGACGGTGAGGTCGAGGGGTGCCTTCGTCTTGATCGGCGGCGCGGGGTGGTCCTGGTTCTGCTCGATTTCCTGGGTCGGTTCCGCTTTGACTCCGACCTTCTCCGGCTGCACGATCACTTCGTGAGGGTTGATGACGACGCTGACCCTGGTCGAGACGGCAGGCCGCTGCTCGTTGGCGTGGCGGGATTCGCCGCAGCCCACCATCAGGACAGCGCCGATGACACCGGCCACCGCGAACGCTCTAGCTCTCCCGGGCCCCATCGGGCCTGAATCTAACCGAAGGGGAGGGCGGTTACTTCAGCCGTAACGCCATCTTCACCTACGGCGACGGTGGCGCCCGGCTCGGCCTCGCGCCGCAGGATCGCCAGGCCGATCGGGCCGAAGGCGGGGGAGACCCCGGCGCTACCGAGCCTGCCGACCTCTTTCTCGCCGAGCAGGATCGGGTCGCCGGGCCGCGCTCCGGCCGCCGCGCTCAGCTTCAGCCCGCGCAGGTGGCGGTTCGGCTTGCCCTTGTAGTGGAGGCGGGCGACCGTCTCCTGGCCGATGTAGCAGCCCTTGGTGAAGCTGACCGCCTGCTCGACGATCCCGGCCTCGGCGGGCATCGTCTCGGTCCCCATCTCGGACCCGAAGCGGGGGCGGCCGGACTCGATGCGGATGATCTCGGCTGCCTCGGGGGTGACCTCGGCGGCCCCGGCGGCGAGCAGCGCCGCGGCGACCCGCTCGCGCGCCTGGGCCTCGAAGACCAGGTCGATCCCGGCATCGGTGCCGACCGCCAGCACCGGCGTCCCGGCGATCGTCACCTCCTCGCAGAAGTTCTCCGGCAGCGCCGGCGAGCCGGCGATCTCGACCGCGCGCGGTCCGATCAGCGAGAGCAGCGCCCGCTCCCCGGTGACGTCGACGACGTCGACCTCGCGGCCGATCTTGTACATCGCCAGGTGCCGCCGCACCGCCTCGAGCGCCTCGGGCTCGGTGTCGAGCAGGAGGTCGGGGCCCTCGCCCGGCCGCAGCACCCGCATGTCGCCCTGCATGCGCCCCTTGCGGTCGAGCAGCGCCGCGTAAGCGCCGTCGCCCGGCCCGATCGCCTCGATGTCGTTGGTCAGCTGCCCCTGCAGGTACTCGGCCGCCTCGGCGCCGGCGACCAGCAGCTTGCCGCGCTTGGAGCGGTCGAGCAGTCCGCACTCCTCGCGCAGCTGGCGGTACTGCCCGTCGAGCTCAACCATCACGGCCATCGTGCCCTGATTCTAGGAGGGCATGGGATTCCGACTTTTAGATGTGTCAAACTCTTGATTTAGACGTGTCTAACTCTCAGGCGATAGAGGACTACGCGAAGACGATCTACGCGATCTCCGAGGAGCGCGACGGGCTCGTCCTGAACGGCGAGGTCGCGCAGCGGCTCGGGGTGACGCCGGCGACCGCGACCTCGATGCTGAAGAAGCTCGCCGACCTTGGGCTCGTCAACTACATGCCTTACAAGGGCGTCAGCCTGACCCCGGCGGGGGAGAAGGTCGCCCTGGAGGTGATCCGTCACCACCGGCTGATCGAGGCCTACCTCTCCGAGGCGCTGGGGATGCCCGAGGACCGCGTCCACGAGGAGGCGGAGGTACTGGAGCACTACATCTCCGAGGAGCTCGAGGCGCTGATCGCCGCCAAGCTCGGCGAACCGCGCCACGACCCGCACGGGACCCCGATCCCCGGCCCCGACCTGGTGCCGCCGACCTGGGGGAGCGCATGAAGCCGGCGCCGCCGCCGGGCGAAGCGGTAGTCGAGGAGCTGCGAGGGCGGGCCGCGCGCCCCGAGGACGTCCTTCCCGGCGAGGCGGCGGTCTCCGAAGCCGCCTACCGCTCGCTCGACGGACACCACCGCGGGGTCCGCCGCCTCTGGCCCTTCCTCGGCCCCGCCTTCGTCGCCGCCGTCGCCTACATCGACCCCGGCAACTTCGCCACCAACATCGCCGGCGGCGCCAAGTTCGGCTA
>JBQCHW010000150.1:0-2921 GCA_051954315.1 Solirubrobacterales bacterium | reverse complement strand
GCCGCTCCGGGTTGGTGACGAAGAGGTCGTCCCCGACCAGCTGCACCCGCTCGCCCAGGCGCTCGGCCAGGAGCCTCCAGCCCTCCCAGTCCTCCTCGTCCATCCCGTCCTCGATCGAGACGATCGGGTAGCGCGAGCAGGCGTCCTGCCAGTAGTCGGCCATCTCCTCGGAGGAGAGGGTGCGGCCCTCGTGCTCGAGCTCGTAGGAGCCGCCCTCGAAGACCTCGCTGGTCGCCGGGTCGAGGGCGATGAAGACGTCCTTGCCGGGCTCGTAGCCGGCCGCCTCGACGCCGGCCAGCACCGCCTGCAGCGCCGCCTCGTTCGACTCGAGGTTGGGGGCGAAGCCGCCCTCGTCGCCGCCGGCGGTCGAGAGCCCCTGCGAGTGCAGCGACTTCTTCAGCGCGTGGAAGACCTCGGCGCCGACCCGCAGGCACTCCGAGAAGCTGCCGGCGCCGGCGGGGACGACCATGAACTCCTGGAAGTCGACCGAGTTATCGGCGTGGGCGCCGCCGTTCAGGACGTTCATCATCGGCACCGGCAGCACGCTCGGCTCGCCGCCGCCGTAGAGCTCGGCGAGGTAGCGGTAGAGCGGCTGCTCGGAATCGGCCGCGGCGGCCTTGGCAGCCGCGAGGGAGACCCCTAGCAGCGCGTTGGCGCCAAGGCGGCCCTTGTTCGGGGTGCCGTCGAGCTCGATCATCGTGCGGTCGAGCGCCCCCTGCTCGGAGGCGCGGGCGCCGGTCAGCGCCCCGGCGATCTCGCCGTTGACGTTGGCGACCGCCTGCGAGACGCCCTTGCCGGCCCAGGCGTCGCCGCCGTCGCGCAGCTCGACCGCCTCGAACTCCCCGGTCGAAGCGCCGGAGGGCACCGCAGCCCAACCGCGCGCGCCCGACTCCAGCGCCACCTCCACCTCGACGGTGGGGTTGCCGCGCGAATCGAGGATCTGCCGCGCGTGGATGGAGGAGATCGTGCTCACGGGCGCGCCAGTCTATTCAGCCGTGGCGGCGGTTTGCCGTGCGCTTATTCGCCGGTTTCGCCCGGCGGAGCTTCGGTGGGGACTTCGCCTTCGGGCGCGGCGCCCGGGGGCACTTCGGTCCCGGTTTCCGAGGTGGCCGATTCCGGGATCGGCCGCTGCTGGAACGGTTCGCCTTTCGGTTTCTGCACCGTGACGCTGCCCGGCAGGGCCGGCGAGATCGGCGTCACCGGCGCGGGGCATTCGGTCGCCGGAGTTTTCGGGTCGGCTTCGTAGCAGGCCGGTGAGGCGTTGGCCGGATGGCCGTCGCCCTTGAAGTTGGCGCATTTTTCGATCACGTAGCCGTCGGCGCAGTAGGTCCGCGAGACCCACCGGGTGTTGAAGTCGTTGGCGAATTCACCGAGGTATTCCTGCTGCTTTTCGCCTTTCAGCGTTTCTTCGATCTGCGCCTTCACTTCGCCCAGCGATTTCGATTTCGCCGGGTTCAGTTTCACGACTTCGACCAGGATCCAGTTGGTTTCGAATTTGACCGGGCCTTTGAGTTCGCCGGTGGCGCTGCCGAAGATCGCTTCTTTCAGTTCGCCTTTGAGGAATTCTTCGGTGATCCCTTCCGAGAGGCCGCCTTTGCTTTTGCTGGTCGGGTCGCTCGAGTATTTCGGCGCCACCTTTTTCCAGTTGGCCGGCGAGTTGTCGGCTTCCAGGGCCTTCTTCGCCGCTTCGACCTTGGCTTTGTCTTTGTTGATGATGATGCGGACGTCGCGGTTTTCTTTTTCCGTGAACTGAGTCGCCTTTTCGGCTTCGTAGTAGTCCGAGATCTCAGACGAGGTCGGAGCCGGCGCTTCGGCGTTGACCTTTTCCTGGATCGCGTTGATCACGACCTGCAGTTCGACCCGGTCGTCGACGTCTTCCTGCGACAGCCCCGATTCCTTGAGGAATTTGTCGTAGCTGCCGGGGGTCGGGAAGCTGCTTTTTTTGATCTGGGCGAGTTCTTCTTCCACCTGTTTGTCGGTGATCGTGATGCCCATTTCTTCCGCCTGACCACGAAGCCAGATGCCTTCGATCAGTTCGGTCAGCGTCGCTTCCTTGACTTCTTCGAATTTCTTACTGCCCTCGGCCGGGCGTTTTTTCAGTTTCGCCGCCTTGATCTGCTGGGCGAAAGCGCGGTCGAAGTCCTTCTGGCTGACCGTGGCGAGTTCGTCGGGAACGTCCTGGACCTTGACGACGTCGCCCGAGGGGACGCTCGGGGAACCGAGCCCCTCTGACACCGCAAAGCCGACGAAGAGAGCGACGAGGAGAGCGCCGAAGAGGATCAGCGCTAGGCGCTGCCGACCGGCCGCTCGATCCTGATCCCGGTCCCTCCCGGGTTTGCCTCTCTGCCCAGCTTTAGCTCCCACGCAGCGGGCAGCATAGTCAAATCACACCCGGTCGGTCTTAAAAAACAGCTCAAGCCGCCGCGGGCTCGGCTTCGCGGCGCGCCTCGCGCAGGCCCTCGGCGAGCGCCAGGACCGCCTCCAGGCGCGCCCCGGGGTCGCCGTCGACCCGGATCGCCGCCACCTGCTCGCGCCATTCGTAGAGCGCGCCCTCGACCTGTTCGGCCAGCACGCCGGCCTGCGTCGAGTCGAGCTCGACCCCGGTGACGCTGAGCCGGCCGCCGCGGAACTCGACGCTGCGGGCGCCGGCGAGGCCGAGCTGAATCCGCGCCTGCTGGAGCTTCAGCAGGTTCTCGGCTTCGTCCGGCAGCGGCCCGAAGCGGTCGCCGAGCTCGTCGCGGATCGCCCGCAGCTGGCCGGGCTCGCGGGCGGCGACGATGCGGCGGTGGACGTCGATCTTCGCCGCCTCGAAGGGGACGAAGGTGGCCGGCAGGTAGGCGTCGACCGGGACGTCGAGGCGGACCGGCTCCGGCGCCTCCTCGTGGCCCTCCTCCTCGCCGGCGGCCGCGCTTGCCTCGGCG
>JBQCHW010000149.1:0-3222 GCA_051954315.1 Solirubrobacterales bacterium | reverse complement strand
GATCGGGATCGCGGAGGAGATCACCCAGGCTTCGGGGGTACGGGAGATGCGGATTTCGTCGTTGCCGGGGCTGCCCTGGATGATCAGGCTGGAGCCGTCGAGGCCCTGGTTCAGGGTGCCGTAGGCGAAGTTGGGGGGGGGCGGGGTTTCCGGCCCGCAGGAGGTTTCGCTGCCGAAGCCTTCGCAGGTGTCGGTGCCGGGACCGCCGAAGGCCTGGCCGCCGCTGCCGCCGTTGATGAGGGTGTCGTTGCCGACGCCACCGTCGAGGCGGTTGCCCTGGCCGTTGCCGACGATCGTGTCGGCCTGCGGCGAGCCGACCACGTCCTCGAAGCCGCTGAGGGTGTCGTGGCCGTCGCCCTTGGCGGTGCCGGCCGCGAGGTTGACTTCGATGCCGCCCCGGGTGGCGCTGGCGTAGGAGACGATGTCGTTGGCTCCTTCGCCGCCGGAGAGCGTGTCGCTGCCGGCATCGCCGCGGACGATGTCGCCGTCGCCGGGACCGCCGTCGGCGTTGTCGGTGCCGGCGCCACCGATCACTTCGTCGGTTCCCGGACCGCCCTCGAGTTCGCTGTCGTCGCCGGGTCCCCCTTCGACCAGGTCGTTGCCGAGGCCGCCGTCGATCTTGTCGTTGCCCTTGTCGCCCAGCAGCTTGTCGTTGCCGGCTTCGCCATTGATCTTGTCGCTGCCCTGCTGGCCGTCGATGAAGTCGTTGCCGGCGCCGCCGTCGAGCGTGTCCGGCCCTTTGAAGCCCAGCAGCTTATCGTTGCCGCCACCGCCGTGGAGGCCGTCGGCGCCTTTTTCACCCTCGAGGGTGTCTTCGCCTTCGCCGCCGAAGAGCTGGTCGGAGCCGCTTTCGCCGTCGAGGGTGTCGTTGCCGCCTTCACCGAGCAGCGTGTCGAAGCCGCGCCCGCCGTGGATGGTGTCGTTGCCGGGACCGCCGCAGATCGTGTCGTTGCCGTTGGGGCCGCCGGTGATGACGTCGTTGCCGCCGCCGCCGTTGAGGCCGTCGGCGCCTTTGGAGCCGGAGAGGGTGTCGTCGCCGGCGCCGCCCTCGAGGTTGTCGGAGCCGGTTTCGCCCTGCAGGTTGTCGTCGCCGCCTTCGCCGTTGAGGTTGTCGAAGCCGCGCCCGCCGACCAGCGTGTCGTTGCCGGGGCCGCCGCAGATCGTGTCGTTGCCGTTCGGGCCGCCGGTGATGACGTCGTTGCCGCCGCCGCCGTAGATCACGTCGCTGGCCTTCTTGCCGACGATGTGGTCGTTGCCGGGCGTGCCCTTGATCGTCACCTTCTTGCCGTCGCACTTCATCGCCATCGCCTGGCCGGCGAGCGGGATCAGCAGCAGCGCCGCGGTCGCGGCGAGGAGGGACAGGAGCAGGCGGGAACGGCTGAGCTGGTTCGGCATCCCTGCCTGCATCGGCGGCGCGCCCATGAATCTGGAGGGCCGCAATTGCAAACCGCAAATTTGTTTATTTCGCCTAGGACAAGCGTCCAGTTACGGCTTGCGGCCGCACTCATATACGCTCGCAGCCTTATGCGGGGCGGCATCTACGTCTTGAACTTCTATTCCGCGGTCTTCGTCGACCAGCTGAAGCGCGGGCGCAAGACGGCGACGATCCGGCTCGGCGACAAGAGCAACAAGTACGAGCGCGGCCAGGTCGTCTGGATCACCGTCGGCTTCCGCCACAGCCCGCGCGAGAAGATCTTCACCGCCGTGATCGACGACGTCGAGGTGAAGAAGGCCGGCGACCTCAGCCGACGGGACATCGAGCACGACAACCCCGAGTTCCGCCGCCTGGAGGAGGAGATCCGCTTCCTCGAGCAGATCTACAGCCGCGAGGTCAAGGCCAGCGACGTGGTCACCGTGATCCGTTTCTCCCAGATCGTCGAGCCGCCCACCACTCATCTGGGCAACGGCGAGACGCCTCACCACAACTGAACCGCCCGCCCGCCGCGGCCGTAGGCTAGGCGGCGATGGCCGAATACGAGTTCCTCACCACCTGGCTGCTGGATTCGCCGCGGGAGCCGGTCTGGGAGGCGATTCACGACCAGGCGAGCTGGCCGCGCTGGTGGCGCGGGGTGGAGGAGGCGACCGAGCTGCGCCACGGCGAGGACGACGGGCTCGGCAGCGTCTCGCGGATGGTCTGGCGCAGCCTGCTGCCCTACCGGATCTCCTTCGACGTCACGATCACCCGGATTGAGCACCCGGGCTTGATGGAGGGGCACGCCGTAGGCGAGCTGGAAGGGATCGGTCGCTGGCGGCTCTACGAGCAGGACGGGGTCACCGCCGTCCTCTACGAGTGGAACGTGCGGACTACCAAGCCGTGGATGAACGTGGTGGCGCCGCTGCTGCGGCCGGTCTTCGAGTGGAACCACGACTGGGTGATGCGGCGCGGCGGCGAGGGGATCGCCGAGCTGCTCGGCTGCCGCCTCTTGGCCTGCGACTGAAGCTTCGCTATCTTTCCTCTTGTTGGCACTCCGACCCTAAGAGTGCCAAGCATCGCCAAGCGCAGTATTTGGCTCTGCAGCGGCGATTCCTGACTTTCACACCCAAACCCAGACCGATAACGGAGGTTCACGGATGAAGCTGAAGCCCCTCGGGGACCGGCTAATCGTCAAGCCGGTAGAGGAGGAGGAGACGACCGCCAGCGGCATCGTCCTCCCCGACACCGCGAAAGAGAAGCCGCAGAAGGGCAAGGTCATCGCCGTCGGCGACGGCGCGGTCGCCGACGATGGCAGCCGCCGCCCGCTCGATGTCGCGGAGGGGGACGAAGTCCTCTACTCCAAATACGGCGGCACCGAGGTGACCGTCGAGGGCGAAGAGGTGCTCGTCCTGCGCGAGTCGGACGTCCTCGCCAAGGTCGCCTAGCTCACGGACTTACGTAACCCAAGGAGGACTAGAAACAGATGGCTCACAAGGAGCTCAAGTACGCAGAGGATGCCCGCGGGGCCCTGCAGGCCGGCGTCGATTCCGTCGCCAACGCCGTCAAGGTCACCCTCGGCCCGAAAGGCCGCTACGTCGTGCTCGACAAAAAGTTCGGCGCGCCGACGATCACCAACGACGGCGTCACCATCGCCCGCGAGGTCGAGGTCGAGGACGTCTTCGAGAACCAGGGCGCCCAGCTCGTCCGCGAGGTCGCGACCGCGACCAACGACGTCGCCGGTGACGGCACCACCACCGCCACCCTGCTGGCGCAGACGATCGTCCGCCAGGGCCTGAAGAACGTGGCCG
>JBQCHW010000148.1:0-2598 GCA_051954315.1 Solirubrobacterales bacterium | reverse complement strand
CGACGGCTCCCGGGTGCTGGAGCTGAACGAGGGCCAGGCGGTCCATTCGCTCTACCGACCAGGCACTTATTTGACCGGCGATTACTGGGACGGGCAGCTGGTCCTGCCGGCGACCGCATCGGCCCGGCCACCGCGGCGGGTCGCGATCCTCGGCAACGCCGCCGGCACCGTCGCCCGCTCCTTCGGCCACTTTTTCCCTACGACCGCCGTCGACGCGGTCGAGATCGACGCCGAGTTGACCGAGCTGGGACGGCGCTTCTTCGACCTGCGCAACCCACGGATGGATGTCTACGCCGAGGACGCGCGGCCTTGGCTCGAGCGCTCGGAGGGCGGCTACGACGCGGTCATGGTCGACGCCTACCGCCAGCCCTACATCCCCTTCTACCTGGCGAGCCGGGAGTTCTTCGAGCTCGCCCGCGAGCGGCTGGCGCCGGGCGGGGTGGTGATCGTCAACGTCGGCCACCCCGAGGGTGGGCGGGAGCTGGAGCGGGTCCTCGGGCGGACGATGGCTGCCGCCTTCCCGCGGGTGTTGCGCTACCCGACCGAGCCGACCAACACGCTCCTGGTCGCCGGCGAGGGCGCCTTCTCGGCGGCGCGGCTGGAGAGGAACCTGCGCTCGCTCCCCGCTCAGCTGCGGCCCGAGGCGCGACAGGCGGCCGACAGGCTGGAGCCGCGGCTGCCGGGCGGCGAGGTCTACACCGACGACCGCGCCCCGGTCGAGTGGCTGGTCGACTCCTCCCTGCTGGAATACGCGAATGAGTGAGATCGCCGAGCGGCTGCGCGCGTGGCTGGTGACCGGTCCGATCGGACGTGGCCTCTCGTTCGCGATCGACTTCGCCGTCGCCCTGCGGACGATGCTCGCGCAGCGGCGATGATCGATCCTCTAGGGTCACCCGTCCGATGAAGACCACCGTCAAAGAGCTGCCGAATTCCCGGGCCGAGGTGCAGGTCGAGGTGCCTGCCGCCGACGTCGACAAAGCGACTTCCCGCGCCGCCCGCGCGCTTGCCAAAGAGATGCGGATGCCCGGCTTCCGGGCCGGCAAGGCGCCCGCCTCGCTGGTAATTCAGCGGATCGGCTTCGACGCCGTCCTGCAGGAGGCGATTCGCGAGGCGCTGCCGGAGTGGTACGAAACGGCGCTGTTCGACGCGGGGGTGAGCCCGATCGGCGACCCGGACATCGAGATGCTCTCGACCCCCGAGGACGAGGGGCAGCAGCTTGAGTTCAAATTCACGGTCGGGGTGCGGCCGGTGGCGAAGCTCGGCGACTACAAAGGCCTCGAGGTCGGCAAGGAGGACCAGGAGGTCCCCGACGAAATAGTCGACACCGAGGTCGAACGGATCCGCGAGGGCTTTGCCCGGCTCGAACAGGTCGACCGCGAGTCGAAAGAGGGCGATTCGCTGCTGATCGACTTCGAGGGATTCGCCGAAGGCTCCGCCTTCCAGGGCGGCACCGCCGAGGACTACTTGCTGGGGCTTGGCTCCGGGCAGCTGATCGAGGGCTTCGAGGAGCAGCTCGTCGGCTCAAAGGCGGGGGAGGAGCGCGAGGTCAACGTCACCTTCCCGTCCGACTACCAGGCCGAGCAGCTGGCGGGCAAAGACGCTCTCTTCAAAGTCAAGGTGAAAGAGGTGCGGGAGAAAGTCCTGCCCGAGCTCGACGACGATTTCGCCTCCGACGCTTCCGAGTTCGACACGCTGGAGGAGCTGCGCTCCGACATCCGCGAGAAAGTCGGCGCCGCGCTCGGTTCCCGCGCCGAGGAAGACTTCCGCCTCGCCGCGATCGACGCCGCCGTCGAGGCGGCGACCGTCGACGTGCCCGACGAGCTGGCAACCGCCCGGGCCGAGGAACGCTGGGAGCGGATGGAACGGCAGCTCGCCGGCCGCGGCATGGACCCGAACCAGTTCCTGCAGATGCAGGGCAAAACGCGCGAGGAGCTGATCGCGGATACCAAAGAGGACGCCGAGAAGGAGCTGAAGCGCGAGGCGGTCGTCACCGCGATCGCCGAGGCCGAGGCGATCGAGGTCTCCGAGGAGGAGATGGTCGAGGCGCTCGAGCACAGCGCCGAACACGAACGCACCTCGCCGGAGAAACTGCTGGAGCGCCTGCGCAAGAGCGGCCGCGACTCGATGGTCCGCGAAGACCTCCGCGCCCGCAAGGCGATCGAACTCGTCGCCGAGGCAGCCAAACCGATCCCCAAAGAGGAAGCCGACGCGCGCAAAGAGAAAGCCGAGGCCCGCGAGAAACTCCTCGCCCCCGAGGGCGAGAAAGACTCAAAAGCCGGCGGCCTCTGGACCCCCGGCAGCGACTGAGCTACGCCTCTCCGAACTTAGAGCCCCTATAGGGCACTCAACATCGGAGTGGCGGGCGAGGGGGTCGGCACCCCTCCTCCGGAATTGACCTCCCCTCCGCTTGCGCTCCGGGGAGAACATGCAGCGCGGCTCGGCCGCGCCCCAGACCAGATTGCATATCGCCGAACATTCCTGCGGAGGGGTGCCGACTCCCTCCAGCCATAGTTCCTGCCCACACCTCTCCGCGAGTCTGTGTAAAACGGCGGATAGAACGGGTTTTCACATACTCGCGAAAGCAGCGTCAACCAGAAC
>JBQCHW010000147.1:0-3050 GCA_051954315.1 Solirubrobacterales bacterium | reverse complement strand
GGGCAGCTCTTGGCCGACTAAAGACACCGCTCGGCGGGCGAACAACCTGATCTCGCTATAGCCGAAGGCTTGCAGCTCCGGCACGCCGAGAAAAACGACGTGGCCAACGCTCAAGTTCGGGCGTCCCTCGACGATCTGGTACCCACCAGGAGCCAGGTTCATCTCAAGCGAGAGACCGAGCCTTTCTTTGGCTGCGCGGTCAACACCCAATGACACCTGCGCGTGCTTCAACACCAGCACGTCGCCGTCGTAAGCGAGAGCATCGAGGGGCCAGACCTCGATGCTGACGGGTCTTCCAGACATCGGCGAAACCCTATTGATACGGCCCGGTTCTCGCGAGCGCCAAGCTGACGATTTTTCCTCTACATGCCGAGGGCGTCGGCGAGCAGGTCGACCTGCTCCGGGTCGCTCGCGCTCGGGAAGAGGAAGAGCTCCTGGCAGCCGACCGACTCGAAGGCGGCGACGTACTGCTTCACGGTCTCCGCGTCCTTGGCGGCCGAGTCGGCGATGTAGCCGGCGACCTCGTCGCCGAGCCAGGCGTAGTAATCGGTGAGGTAAGCCTGCGCGTCCTCCTCAGCGCGCTCGCCGAGCGAGTAGTAAGCGAGGGCGGCGTTCTGCGGCTCCTCGCTGCGACCCGACTGCGACCAGGCCGCCTCGAACCCCTCCCGCCACTCGGCGAACTGTTCGGGCCCGGCGCCGGCGGCGATCCAGCCCGCGCCGAAGCGGGCGGCGCGCTTGTACGAGGCCTCGACCGAGCCGCCGACCAGAACCCGCGGCGGCGAATCATGGTCCGGCCCCACCTCTTCGCCCTTCCAGATCTCCTCGATCCGCTCGAGCATCTCGTCGAGTTCCCTGCCGCGGCTTCCCATCTCCAGTCCGGTGACCTCGTAATCGTCCTCGCGGCCGCCGAGCCCGATCCCCAGCGTCATCCGCCCCTGGGAAAGCGTGTGGATGCTGGCGACCTGCTTCGCGAGCGCCACCGGGTTGCGCCGCAGCGGCCCGAGAAGGACCGTGGTCGCGAGGCCGATCCGCTCGGTCACCGCCGCCGCGGCGGCCAGCGAGACGAGCGGCTCGAGGTTGGGGTAGGCGACGCGATCGATCGTGCCGAGGCTGGAGAAGCCGCGCGCCTCGGCCCGTCGCGCCCACTCCGTCAATTGCTCGCCGCTGGTGCCCGGGACGGCATTGGGAAGACCGATCGCAACCTTCATCTCTAAGTTCCTTCCGGCGAGGATCTGCAGGTTCAGCAACCCTAGCTACCCGCATTCGCCGCTCGGAAAGGCCCGGGCGCAAGGCCGGTGGTGACGGGAGTCACAGACGCGCGACTACCGCAGGGACGAACGTTGGCTGGTCAACCAGCTCGGCCCGAGCCGAGCTCAGCGGAGGGAGCAGAGATGGGCGACTACACGGTGAAGAAGATCGACGAGATGGAGGCGGTGTACCTCGGTGCCTTCAAACGGGCGCGGGCCGAGCTTGGAGTCGAGTCCTTCGGCCTACAGGTGATCGACATGCCGCCGAACTTCGACGGCTACCCCGAGCACGACCACGCCGAAGACGGGCAGGAGGAGGTCTTCTTCGCCCTGCGCGGCGGCGGCGAGATCGAGATCGAAGGGGAGCGCTTTCCGCTCGACCCCGAGCACATGGTCAGGGTCGCCAGCGGGACCAAGCGCAAGGTCTGGCCGGGGGACGAGGGCGTCCGCCTGGTGATCATCGGCGGCATCCCGGGCGCGCTCTACGAGGCCCCGGCGGTCAGCCACCTCGGCGAACCCGATCCGATGCGGAGCTGACAGGGGGCGCGGTTAGGCTGAGGGCCTTGCGGCGCGTCTCGTTCTTCCTCGCTTTACTCGCCCTGGGCGCCTTCGCCCTGCCGAGCGCCGCGAGCGCGGGTGCCCGGAGCGACCACGGCGACACGGTCGTCGTCATCAGCGGCGACGTCACCGTGCCCCGGGGCGAAACGGTCGACGGCGTCGTCGTCGTCAGCGGCGACGTGCGAATTGCCGGACGCTCCGACGGTGACGTCGTCGTCCTCGCCGGCGACGCCCTGATCAGCGGACGGATCGACGGCGACCTACTGATGGCCTCGGGCCGGGCGCGCTTGCTGCCGAGCGCCTACGTCAGTGGCGATGTCCGCTACGGCGACGAGCGCCCGGTCGTCGCCGGTCGGGCGATCGTCCGTGGCGAAGTCACCGGCAAGGGATGGGACGACTCGATCGACTATCTCCCGTTCGTCCTCGGCTTCGGCTTCTGGCTGATCATGAGCGGCTCGGCGCTGCTGCTCGGCTGCCTGCTCCTGTTGATCGCCCCGCGCGCCGCCGACGCGCTGTACGACCGCTCGCGCGAACGGGTCGGCCCGCTGATCGCGATCGGGGTCGCGATCGCGATCTGCCTGCCGCTGGCGGCGATCCTCGCCTCGATCACGGTCATCGGCCTCGCCCTCGGCTTCGCCCTGCTCTTGGCCCTGCTGCCGCTGGCGGCCGTCGCCTACGTCACCGCGGCCTGGGCGCTGGGGCGACGGATCGTCAAGGAGCCCAGGAACCGCTTCCTCTCCTTCCTTGCCGGCCTGGCGATCCTTCGGCTGCTGGCGCTGATCCCGATCTTCGGCGGCTTCGTCAGCCTCGCCGCGGTCGTCTTCGGCTTCGGCCTGATCGGCGCCGCTATCGGCGCGGCGCGGGATCCTCGCCGGCCGAGCCCTGCCCCGGCTCGAACCCCGGGCAGCTGAGGACCGGCAGCCGCGGGTAGCGCGGAAAGGCCGGTTCGGTGCGGGAGCGCTGGCAGAGCGAGAAGACCGAGCCGCGGGTGTTGGGAACCAGCTGCTGGTGGCGGCATTGGTCGCAAAGACCGGCGGGCTGTCGGGTGGTCGCCATCCACGAAGCAGGCTAGCTTTGGCCAGGTGACCCGAGCAGCGACCCTCTTCGACGCCGACGCGGCCTCCTACACCGGCACGGTCGAGGTCCTGGGCGTGATCTACCGCGCCGATGACGACGGCTACGCGGTGCTCGAGGTGCAGGAGGTCGAGTCCGGCGAGGGGTTCGCCCTGGTCGGGCCGGTCGCCC
>JBQCHW010000146.1:0-5228 GCA_051954315.1 Solirubrobacterales bacterium | reverse complement strand
CCCGGCGGCCCGGCGCGGGCCGAGGCCGAGGCGGGCGCGAAGCTGATCGCCAACCCCTCCGGCTCTCCCTATCACCGCGGCAAGGGCCGCGAGCGGGAGGCGATGTTCGGCGAGCGCTCGCGCGAAGACGACGCCTACTTCGCTTTCTGCAACTTGGTCGGCGGCCAGGACGAGCTCGTCTTCGACGGCCAGAGCCTCGTCACCGCCCCCGACGGCTCGGTGATCGCACGCGCCGCCCAGTTCGAGGAGGAGCTGCTGGTCTGCGAGGTGCCGCACCGCGGATCGTGCCCTATGGCCGAGCCGCTGGCCGACCTCGACGAGGTCTACGGCGCCCTCGCCCTCGGGCTGCGCGATTACGTCGAGAAGAACGGCTTCAAGCACGTCGGCGTCGCCCTCTCGGGCGGGATCGATTCGGCGCTGGTGGCAATGCTCGCCGCCGACGCGATCGGGGCCGAGCGGCTCAGCTGCGTGGTCATGCCCTCCCCCCACTCCAGCTCCGAGACCCAGGGGGACGCGCGCGCGATCGCCGCCAACCTCGGCTGCGAGCTGATCGAGATCGGGATCGAGCCGATGATGGCGGGCTACGAGCGGGCGCTCGACGGGCTGCTGCTGCCGGGTGAGGAACCGCGGCCCGGCGAGGACAAGGCGCCGCACGACCCGGCCCGCCCCTCCGAGCCCGACCTCGCCGCCGAGAACATCCAGGCGCGGATCCGCGGCAACCTGATGATGGCGCTCTCCAACCGCCACGGCTGGCTGGTGCTGACGACCGGCAACAAGAGCGAGATGTCGGTCGGCTACGCGACCCTCTACGGCGACATGGCTGGCGGCTTCGCGGTGATCAAGGACGTGCCGAAGGGGCTCGTCTACGAGCTGGTCGAGCGGCGCAACGAAACGGCCGGCCGCGAGCTGGTGCCGGCGAGCGTGATCGAGCGCCAGCCCTCGGCCGAGCTGCGTCCCGACCAGCTCGACAGCGACTCGCTGCCACCCTACGACCTGCTCGACCGCATCCTCGAGAGCTACGTCGAGCGCGACGAGGGGCGCGAAGAGCTGATCGCCGCCGGGATGCCGGCCGAGATCGTCGACGAGGTGATCCGCCTGGTCGACCGCGCCGAGTACAAGCGCCGCCAGGCGGCCCCGGGCATCCGGATCACGCCGCGGGCGTTCGGCAAGGACCGGCGCCTACCGATTACGAATCGTTTTGGTGGATAGCCCAGAGCGGGAGAACCAAGCCTGACAAGGACGCAGGGAGCGTGGCGTGCTCTGCACGCGAGCGACCGAGGACGCCGTCAGGCGCCGGTTATCGCGTTCTGGGGCGCACGGCGATCGTCATCGTCGAGAGCGCGCAGAGCTTGCCCTCGTCGTTCAAGACTTCGCACTCCCAGATCCAGGTGGTGCGGCCGCGGTGGCGGGCCTTGGCGCGCACTTCCACGGAGCCCTCGGTCACCGGGCGGATGAAGTTGACGTCGATCGACTGGCCCATCGCCGCCATCCCGTCGTCCCAGACCGCGCCTGCGGTGGCGCGCGAGCAGATGCTCTCGACCAGGGTTGACATCACGCCGCCGTGCATGAGGCCGAAGGGCTGGCGCAGCTCGTCGCGGAGAGGCAGGCGGACGCGAGAGTCGTCAGGGTCGTGGCTGAGCCATTCGGTGCCGAGGAGGGCATCGAAATGGGGTCGGTCGAGCGGTGGGTCGGCGCTCACAGGGGACCACCCTAATAGGCTTGCCCCTCCGTGGCCCTGAGTGACGACCAGAAGGCGATCCTACGGCTGCTCGCGCAGAGGGGCGCGCAGGGCTACGAGGACCTCGCGGCGCTGATGGGGATCTCGGTCGACGAGGTCCACCGGCGGGCGCGGCAGGCGGCGGCGGATCTTGAAGCGGAAGGGATTCCTGCGCCTTCGATTCCGGAGCCGGGGGGCGAGGGGGGTCCCCCCTCCGTCGCAAAAGATGGGGAGGCTCCTGCGGGGGGACCCCCCTCGCCGAAGGCAGCCGAGCCTCCGCCTCCGCCTAAAGCGAAGCCGAAACCCGAGCCCGTTAAGCCGATCCCGCATCATGAGCATGGGCATGGTCCGAAGGAGATCGCGCATGAGGCGAAGCTGCTGGAGAACCGGGGGCTTTGGGCGATCCTGGCGGGAATCGCGATCGTCGTGTTGTTCGTGGTGATCCTGTTTGTCGCTGGCGGCGACGACGGGTCCGATTCCTCCAGCACGACCACCGCGTCGGCGACGCAGAGCGACTGCGAAAAGCCCACCGCCTCGGCACCGAAGGCGAACGGGAAAGCGATCGCGGTGCTCGCGGCCTCGGCGATCAAAGCCGGGAAAGAACCGACGCGGGCGGTGCTCAATCCCGTCGACGGCAGCGAAGCCCGCGGGCTCGTCGTCTTCGGGCGGGTGAAAAACAGCCTGGCGCTTCAGGTCGCCGCCGAAGGGTTGCCGCCGCTTCCGAAGTGCGGCGGCTACACGATCTGGCTCGCCGCCTCGCCGACCAAAATGCTGCCCCTGGCCTCGACCGAAGTCGCCAAGAACGGGCAGATCCGGGCGCAGGTCGGCGTCCCGGTCGAAATCCTCGCCTACCTGGCGAACGAAACCTTCGACCAGATCGCGGTCACCGCCACTGACGAATCGCAGCTGAAAGCGACGCTTGCAGAGGCGACGAAGGAAAAAGCCGCTCCCAAGTACACCGGCACCGAAGTCCTCCGCGGCACCGTCAGCGGCCCGATCGTCGGCGTCGCCCAACGCCTGCAGGAAAAAGAAAAGGAATAAGCGCTAGCCGGGGATCAACTTCCCCGGGTTCATGATCCCCGCCGGGTCGAGCTGCTCCTTGACCGCGCGGAGGACGTCGAGGCCGGTCCGCCCCACCTCGGCCTCCATGTAGGGGCGGTGGTCGCGGCCGATCGCGTGGTGGTGGGTGATCGTGCCGCCGTGGGCGACGATCGCCTCGGAGGCGGCCCCCTTGACGGCGCGCCACTGCTCGAGCTCGGCGCCGCGGCGGGAGCGCGAGATGAAGGTGAAGTAGAGGGAGGCGCCGTCGGCGTAGGTGTGGGAGAGGTGGCAGAAAACGAGGCCCGGCGTCCCCTGCCCCGCCAAGGCGTTGCGGATGGCGGCGCCAACGGCGGTGTGCAGCTCCTCGAGCCGGCTCCAGGTGTGGGAGGTCTCGAGCGTCTCCACCATCGCCCCCATCTCCATCAGGGTGTCGCGGAGGTAGGGCCCCTGGTAACGCCCGTGCTCCCACGAATTGCCGGCGGCCTGGCCGAGGTAGGCGGCGCCGCCGTCGCGCAGCGCCCGCACCGTGAGGGCGCGCGTGCGGGCGACGTGTTCCTCGTCCCCCTCGAAGCCGACGATCATCAGCGCGCCACCGCGACGCTTGCGCAGGCCGAGGTAGCCGTCGAAGAGGCGACCGGCTGCCCCACGGGGGCCCGACAACGCCAGCGAGCCTTCGGTCTCCTCCTCGTCGGAGACGCGGATGATCTCCGGCAGGCCCGGCCCCTGCGCCAGCGCCCGCACGATCTCCGAGCCGGCTTCGAATGACTCGGCCATCCAGGCCTCGTAGCGCTTGACGGCCGACGCCCGGCGCACCCGCACGGTGACGTCCGGGATCACGCCGAGGACGCCCTCCGAGCCGATCACCAACTCGCGCAACGCCGGGCCGGCGGCGGTGTGCGGCGTCTCAAGGGTCTCCAGCTGAGCAGCGGGCGCCAGCAACCGCACCGAGCTGACCACGGCGTCGAAGCGGCCGTAGCCGCTGGAGGCCTGACCGGCGCTGCGGGTGGCGGCGAAGCCGCCGACCGTTGCGTACTCGAAGGACTGCGGAAAATGGCCGAGGGTGAGGCCGAAGCGGCCCAGCGCCGTCTCCGCCTCGAGCCCGCGCAGGCCGGCGCCAAGGCGCGCGGTCAGCGAGCGCTCGTCGACGACGACGTCGCGCAGGGCGCCGAGGTCGAGGCTGATCAGGCGGCTGTGGCCGCCCCGCACGGGCTCGACCCCGCCGACGACGCTGGTCCCGCCGCCGAACGGCACCACCGCGACTCCCTCGGCTGAGCCGATCTCCAGCACCCGCTGCAGCGCCGACGCGCTCCGCGGCATCAGCACCGCGTCGGGAGCGGCCTCGAGCGCTCCGTTGCGCAACCGCGCCAAGTCAACGTACCCGCGCCCGACCGCGTGCCGCAGCCGGTCCTCGTCGTCAGCGAAGACGTTCTCCTCGCCCACCGCCTCGACCAGCCCCCGCGGCAGCTCCTCCGCCCCCGGCAACTCGAACCCCTCCAGCGAACGCGCCAGCGGCCAAGCCTCCAACTCCCCGATCCGATCCCGCAAGGCTCCAAGCGCCACGTCATCCAGCTCCGGCGCGACCCCCGGGTCCCCCCAACCCCACCACTTCGCGTCTCTTCGCAACTGCATCAAATTTCCTGCCTGCCAGCCCGGAAATTTGATGCAGTTCGGGAGGCGGGCCTCGTCATGCCAGTGCCCTTTCGATCCCGTCGAGCGCTTCGTCGAGGACGTCGCCACGGGCGCGGCGCATCAAAGGGGAGCCGAACTTGGACATGCCTTTCAGGCTCTGCTCCTCGGTCAGGCTGACCTCGGTGCCGCCGCCGTGCTCGCGCAGGGCGACCTCGACCCGCAGCGCGTTTAGATGCCGCTCGAATGGCGTCCCCTCGAGCTCCTGCTCCCAGACGTAGCGCTCACCCTCGGCCGAGCTGACGCAGCGGAAGTCGGCGCGCACTCCCCGCCCCTCGGCGGTCTGCAGCACCTTCGTCCAGGCGGTCCGCTTGCCGCCCGGCTTCGCGTCGACGTTCTCCACGCGGGCAGTCCGTGGCCACCAGCGCGGCAGGTTGTAGGGGTCGGAGACCAGCTTCCAGACCTCGCTGACCGGCGCCTCGATCTCGCGCTTGCGGGTTGCGCGGGCCACTCAGTCGCCGGCGAGGCGGCGCAGGTCCCTGACCAGGAGCAGGTGCTTGAGGTGCGAAACGGTCGCCGCCAGGCTCTCCAGGCTCTGCAGCGCCTCCTTGCGGCGCTCCGGGCTGCGCGAGCGCAGCGACGGTCCGAGCAACGCTTCCAGCAGGTTCGCCTCGCGATCGGCCGAGCTGCGGAAGACGCGCAGGTTGCGCGCCCCGACGCCGACCCGGGAGAGCTCGTTGGCGGCGCGGACGATCTCGCGGTCGGTCTCGTCGTAGACGGTCTTGCCCTCGCGTTTCTCCGGCTGCACGATCCCGTAGTTCTCGAGCTCTCGGATCAGCTCCTC
>JBQCHW010000145.1:0-6024 GCA_051954315.1 Solirubrobacterales bacterium | reverse complement strand
CCCCGAGCACGGCGCTGAACTAGACTCCCCCGGCAGATGTCGGGGAGAGGTACCAACTCGAAGACGATCGCGGATCTGCTGCCGCGGGCGGCGGAGATGTACGGCTCGGCCGTCGCGGTCAAGTTCAAGGAGGGCGACCGCTGGGTCGACCGCACCTTCGGCGAAGTCGTCGAGATCGTCCGTCCCCTCGCCTTCGGCCTGGTCACCCTCGGGGTCGAGAAAGGCGACCGGGTCTCGATCCTCGGCAACACCCGCCCCGAGTGGACCTACTTCGACTTCGCCGCCCTCTCGGTCGGCGCCACCGTAGTTCCGATCTACCAGACCAACTCGCCGGAGGAGTGCCGCTACGTGCTCGAGAACTCCGACTCGAAGGTGGTCGTCGTCGAGGACGCCGAACAGCTGGAGAAGGTGCGCGAGGTCCGCGACCAGCTCCCCCAGCTCGAGCAGATCGTGATGATGAGCGGCAGCGCCGAGGACGCGATCTCGATGGACGATCTGGCCGCCAAAGGCGCCGGCGGGGACGCCGCCACCTGGAAGACGCTGTACGAGGCCGTCACCCCCGAGGACATCTGCACCTTCATCTACACCTCCGGCACCACCGGGCCGCCGAAGGGCTGCATCATCAGCCACGGCAACTACCGGGCGATGCTGAACATGGTCAACGACGTCAGCGTCATCGAGGACGAGGACGTCGCCTACCTCTACCTGCCGCTGGCCCACTCCTTCGCCCTGCTGATCCAGTTCGGGACCTTCGACCTCGGCACCACCCTCGCCTACTGGGAGCGGGACCCGCTGAAGATCCTCCCGAACCTGGCCGAACTTAAACCGACCTACTTCCCCTCGGTGCCGCGGATCTTCGAGAAGATCTACACCGCCGCGACCAGCGCGATCGAGAAAGAGGGCGGGGCCAAAAAGGCGATCTTCAACTGGGCGATCAAGGTCGGGGCGAAGATGCGCGCGACCGAACGCGCCGGCCGCAAGCCGGGCTTCCTGCTGCAGCGCCAGTACGACTTCGCTGACAAGAAAGTGCTGTCGAAAATCCGCGGCCTCTTCGGCGGGCGGATCCGCCTCGCCGTCTCCGGCGCAGCGCCGATCAACCCGGAGATCCTCCGCTTCTTCGACGCCGCCGGCGTCCTCGTGCTCGAGGGCTGGGGGATGACCGAGACCTCGACCGCGGCGACGATCTCGACCCCCGAGGACTTCAAGGTCGGGACGATCGGCAAACCGTTCCCCGGCTGCGAGGTGAAGATCGCCGGCGACGGCGAGATCCTCGTCAAGGGCCCCAACGTCTTCCAGGGCTACCACAAGAACCCGGAGGCGACCCGGGAGACGATCGTCGACGGCTGGCTCCACACCGGCGACATCGGCGAGATCGAGCCCGACGGCTTCATCAAGATCACCGGCCGCAAAAAGGACATCATCATCACCGCGGGCGGCAAGAACATCACCCCGGCCAACCTCGAGGCCGAAATCAAGCAGCACCCGCTGGTCTCCCAGTGCGTCGTCGTCGGCGACCGCCGCCCCTACCTGGTCGCGCTGGTCACCCTCGACCCCGAAGAGGCGGTCAAATACGCCCAGGAGAACGGCCTGGCCGAGGACCCGGCCGAGCTCGCCGAGAACCCCGAGGTCAAGGCCGCGATCGAAGCCCACGTCGAGAAGATCAACCAGAACTTCGCCCGGGTCGAGCAGGTGAAGAAGATCTCGATCCTCCCCCACGACCTCTCCCAGGAGTCCGGCGAGCTGACGCCGACCCTGAAGGTCAAGCGCGCCGTCGTCGCACAAAAGCACGAAGACGCGATCGAGGGCCTGTACGCCGCTTAGGCCTACATCCGGTTCTTTAATTAGCCAATATTGACTAGACGGATATGACCTGAGAGGGTCGTCGGCGTGAGCGGCTTCGCGTCCCCTGCTGCCTCGTCGCGGGCAGATCCGACCACGGAAGAGCTGCGGCTCGCGATAGCCCTGAACGGCGGCGTCAGCCTTGCCGTCTGGATGGGTGGTTGCGCGGTGGAGCTCGACCGAGTGCGACGCTACGACGAACCCAGGCAGGAGGACCAGCGGCGCGTATACGACGACCTCTGCGAGTGCCTGGGGAGGCGGCTGAGCATCGACATCCTCGCCGGCACCAGCGCCGGAGGCGTCAACGGAGCCCTGCTCGGCGCGGCGGTCGCTAGACAGCGCCGGCTCGAGCCGGGCTTCGTCCGGGACAAGTGGATCGAGCTCGGGGACCTCGCCGCGATCCTCCGGGACGCCGAGGAGGAATCGCCGACCGCCCTGATGGATGGGACCAAGTTCTTCGACGACCTTTTGGACGCCTTCAAAGCGCTGCTGGGAGCCGATCCCGACGTCGACGCAGCTGACTACACGCAGAAGATGCCGCAGCAGGGGCGGGTGCATCGCTCGGTTCCGGTCCTCGACATCACGATGACCGACGTAGTCGGTGTCGAGCGCCGGTTTCGCGACGACTGGGGCGCGGAGCTGGTGGCGCTGGACCATCGGCCACGCTTCAAGTTCCGTAAGCGGGACCACTTCACGGCCCGGGCTTTGGCCACGGCGGCGCGGACTTCGGCCTCCTTCCCGTTCGCCTTCGAGCCCTGGTTGGTGAACGGCGAAGCCAAGGTGCTCGCCGGGCTACCGAACCCCACCTACGGCATCGATGGGGGGCTGCTGGACAACGCGCCGATCCGCGACGCGTTGGATCTGATCCCAACCCGGCCCGCCAACTCGATGGTGCGACGCCTCTTCTGTTACATCAACGGCGACCCGGCCCTCGCCCAGGAAGCGACGATCGGCCCGGCACCGACGTTGCCGCAGGTTGCCGGCTACGCCATCAACCTGCCACGCACCGCCCCCCTCGTCGACCATCTCTACGCGATCCGCGCCGCGGTCGAACGGCCGGCCCGCTCCGAGCAGATCCAGGCACAGCTGCTGACGATGGACCTGGAACAGCTGACAGAGGTAGCCAGGGTGCTGTTCCCCAGCTACGCCGACAAGCGCACCCGGGAATCGCTGGAAGAGCTTCTCCCGGAACCACGCGACGTGCGGGCGATGTACGAGCTATTCGAGGAGACCGGCGGGGAGCTGCCCTGGATCCCCCGCAGCTTCGACCCGGGTTCCGAACCGCGCTGGGAATGGGGGCTGCGGCCGGCGCAGCGGATCCTTTACCTGCTGCTGGACCTGCTCCGCCCGGCGATTCGCACAGCCACGAGCACAAAAACCCGGACCGCCCTGCTCGAAACCCGGATCAAGATCGACGATCAGATCGCCAAGCTCGACGGCGGCCGGGACGAAGTGACGGAACCGGCGACGGCAACCGACCCGGCCGCCTTCGACCCTCAATCGCCCGCCGAGCTCGTCAACGAGGCCGCGGGTGAGGCGACAGAGTGGGCTCCGCAGGCGCGGCAGGCAGTGGAAGAGGCCGCGGAGGCGTTCGGGGATTGCCTCAAGGCCCATCCCGAGCTCTTCGCACCGGGGACAGAGGCGGCTCTGTTCGGCACGAGCAGCCGCATCTGCGGCAAGCGCAAGCGCCTCGCGCACTTCCTCCACCGGGTTCTGTCGATCGAGGTGGTGCGCCGCGCTTTCGCAACCGAAGCCGACATCGAAAGCGCGGCCAAGCTCCGCTTCGTCCAGCTGACTCCGGATGCGCCTTCGCCGATCTTCACCCGCGACCCGCTCAACCAGCGCCGCCCCGCCTCGGCAGCGGAAAAGCTGACCGGGGTCGGCCTCGGTCACTTCGCCGGTTTCTACCGGCGATCCTGGCGGGCGAACGACTTCATGTGGGGACGGCTGGACGCGGCGGTGCGGATCGTCGATTTGCTGCTCGACTCCCCGACCCCGGACGTGGGCACAGGGGCCGCCGCCAGCACCATCGAGGAGCGGGTCACAGCGCGGGCAGCAGCGCTTAAAGCGGCCCTGATCCGCAGCGCCGGCGAGGATGCCAGATGGCTTTTGGGCGAGGTACTCGAGGCTGGCCTCGGCGCTGGCGACAATCTCCCTGCCCGCCTGGAGAAAACGATCGCGGACGAGCTTCTAGCGGCCGAGACAGATCCGTCAGCTGCATTGCCGCGGACCCGGGCGCTCTTCCAGCGCGCCGCCCAGCGCGAGGTGCTGCGCGAAGAGCTGCAGGTGCTGCTGGAGGAGTCGAAGGAGGACAGGCGCCGCGGCAGCGCCGCCCAGCCGTTGCAGCTGGATGGAGACGGAAAGGGCAAGGACATCGAGGCCGAGGTGATGGCAATGCGCGCCGTCTACAGGGATGGCGAGTCACTGCCGAAGCGTCTCTCCGATCCTGGCGAAGCGGTCAGCGATCTCGGGCTGCAGACGATCTCCCACGCTGCCTTCGTCGCCCTTTCGGCGCTGCGCGCCGCGGGGCCGCCGATGGCCAAATTCCTCGGGCTGGCGCGGCCGCCGCTGCTGGCCGTCGCCGGCAGCGTGGCGCGGAGTCAGCTCAGCCGCGTTGCGGTGACGTTCGGCTTCTGGGCGGCGGCGCTGTACCTGGCCAGCCGGGTGGTCAGCACCGAAGCGGGGGGCGCGACTCCGATTGGCTCGATCTGGTCGTTGTCGACGATCACCGCCCTCCTCGCCGCCCTCGGAACGGTCGGTGTGGCCGCGGTCCCAGCCCTGCGCGCCTGGCGCCGCACGCACACCTTCCGCAACGGGCTGTTCGCGTTCGTGCTCGTCCTCGCCGGCGGCGTGCTCGCGATGGGGCTGGGTGTGTGGCAAGGCGACCTGGACTTCGAACGCATTCTCATCGCGCCTGGCGCGGAGATTCCCCCGGACAACGTGCTGCTGGTGGCGCTGATCGCGCTCGGGGTCGTTTCCCTCGCTCGGCTGCCGCTGCCCGGGCCGTTGCAGTGGGTGGGGGGCTTGCTGAAGCCGCTCGGCCGCGGCAAGCCGCTCCGCCTCATCCTCATCGCCATCTTCTTGGTGCTGATCGGGTTCACCGTGCCGACCGCGGTGGACGCGGTGGACGAGGGGCTCTGGCAGGCGATCGCCGCCCTCACCGCCCTAGTGGCGGCGCCGATCTGCGCCGGCTGTGCGGTGAAGATTTGGCGCCGGACCCCGCCAGCGGACGAGAAGAAGCCCTAGGACGCCTGGTCGCTCTGCCGCAGCAGGACGGACGTGGTCTGCTCGAGGACCCGGCGCCAAGTCGACATCTCCTCGGGCTCCTCGTCTGTCGCCTTCTCGACGACGCGGCGGACGCGGCGCTCGGAGATTTCGAGGCCGTGACGCTCGGCGATCTCCTTGTAGCGGTCGTAGTCCTTGGCGAGGGTGGCGGTGACGGTTTCGAAGCCGTGCTTGGCGATCTTCAGGCGCCGCGAGTAGTCCATGATCGGGGTCCCGAACATCAGCTCGTCGGTCGGCTCGGGCTCGAGCAGGATGATGTCGACGCCCGGGTATTTCTCCTGCCACTGCTCGACCGCCTGGTGGAGGCGCTGGTGGGCGATCAGGCGGAAGGTCTGGTTGGCGATCGCCGGCAGCCCCATGTCTGAGACACGGCGGACGCGACGGCCGAAGACGGTCGGAATCGTCTTCTCGAAATCGTTGACGTAGGGCACCAGCGGGTTGACGACAACGATGAACTTGGCGCCCTTCTCGACCGCGATGTCGACGTTGGTGGTCGAGCGGATGCCGCCGTCGACGAACTGGCGCCCCTTCAGGTCGACCGGCTTGTAGACGAGCGGCAGGCAAGTCGAGCACTCGACCGCTTTGGAGATCGGCACATCGCTCCAGCCTTCCTCGCCGAAGACGATCCGTTCGCAGGTGTCGAGGTCGGTCGCGGTCAGGTAGAGCTCGTTGTCGAGCAGGCGAAAGTCGTTGACCCGCTCGGCGTCGGTGAGCGCTTCTTCGACGTAGTCGGAGAGGCCGCGGCCGCTGTAGAGGCCGGTCGGCAGCGCCTCGGCGAGGCCGACGCCGATGTCGATCATCGAGAGCTCGCCGATCCGGGCCAGCTGTCGCAGCAGCTGCGCGCTCCGCAGCGGCAGCGCCGCCGCTTTGCTGAGGAAGCCGAGGTAGTTCGGTTTGAGG
>JBQCHW010000144.1:0-6475 GCA_051954315.1 Solirubrobacterales bacterium | reverse complement strand
GGTCGTCTTTGCTTCGCAACAGGGCGGAGGGGATGGAGCGGGCGGGCCGCTCAACGCGATCGCCGAGGCTGCTGTGAAGACGCAGCAGGAAGGCGGCGTGCGGGCCGCGCTTCGGGGGATCGTCTCGCAGCCGGGCCAGTCGAAGCCGCTGGTCGTCACCGGCCATGAGGTCTACGCCGACTCTGGCGTGGCCCGCGGAATCGTGACCGCTACCGACCCGAAGTCGGGCGAGCCGGTGAAGGTGGAGATGGTGCAGGACGGGACGGAGGTCTATATGCGCTCGAGCTCGTTCGGCACGCTGCCGGACGGGAAGGAGTGGATGGGGGTCGACTACTCGCTCGGAGACGATCTGGAAACTCCGGTCCCGGCGGGTGGGGACGCGCTAGGTGAACTGGCGCTGCTCGAAAAGGCGACCGGCGGGGTGGAAAAGGTTGGGACGGAGAAGGTGCGCGGAGTGTCCACCACGCGTTACCGCGGCAGGATCAGCGTCGCCGAGAACGCGAAGCGGTTGCGGGAATTGGGTGGGGAAGAAACCGCGGCCTTTATCGAAAAGGAGGGCTCGCCCCTGCAGATCGAAGCCTGGATCGACGCCAAGGGACTGGTGCGACAGATGAGGATCGTCCAGACGAAAGCGGGAGAAAAAGGCGAAGACCCGACCACCACCGATATGCGCATCGAACTCTACGACTTCGGGATCGAACCCAAGATCGAGGTGCCCGAGTCAAGCGAAGTCTTCGACACCACCTCGCTGGTGCAGGAACAGCTCCAGGACTCCGGCGACGAATAGGGACTAACGCTCCGCCGCGCTCGTCGGGTCGTTCGGGCTCGCCTGGGCCGGGTTGTTGGATCAGGCGCCCGGGCTCGTTGCCGCCGCGGATCGCGCGGCCGATCGGCCTGCGCGCCGCCGCTTGAGGCCGCGCTCCGCCTGGGCCCTTTCCTTCACCTTCCCTGAATACTGCGATAGGCGATACGCTGCTGAACGTGAAGCGAGCAGCCGCTTTCCTACTCGCGCTGGCGTGGTGCTGCTGCGTCCCGGCCTTGGCGACCGCGGCGAGCGTGCCCTCCATCGAATACTCGACGCCGGACCCGATCCGCAACAACGAGGCGACCCTGCACTTCGCGATCGACCCCGGCGGGCTCGACACCGAATACGAAGTCGAAATCGCGCAGGTTGGCGAAAGCTTCCAGGACTGGGGGATGCCCGACCTCGTTGCGGCCGGCGACGAACCGGTGGCCCTCGAAGTCCAGCTGCCCCGCTACTGGGAAGGCGCGCTGTCGGAAGGGCGTGAATACCACTGGCGGGTGAGGGCGTGGAACACGGCGGGCGAAACCGTCGGGTCCGACCAGCTCTTCACCACCACCGACGGGCCGGCGCCCGTCTTCACCAACCTCACGGCCACTCAGACCGGCCCCGCAACCGTCACCTTCACCGGCACCGTCGACCCCGAAGGAGCGACGCTCACCGGCTGCCGCTTCCGCTGGGTCTCGCCGGGGACCTTTGAAAACGCCGGTTTCGAAAAATGGGCGGCAACCGAAATCGTCCGCTTCGGCGAGACCGTTCCCTGCGAGGAGAGCCCGACCGAAATCGGGTCGGGGACCGAACCGGTCTCGGTGCACGCCGAGGCGACGATCGAGTCCGGTGAATGGTTCTTCCGCCTCGAGGGAGAGAACGCTTTCGTCGACGCGGTCGCCACCGGCGGCGTCCCCTTCACCGTCGCGCCGGGCTTCGGCTCGGAAGAGCCGCCGACTGAGCCACCGGTTCAGGGAGGCGGCGGGCCGCCCTTCCAGCCGCCCGGACCGCCACCCGCCGAAGTGCCGCCGGTGCAGAAGAAAGCCTGCCCGCGGACCCATCGCGGCAAAGCCAAAGGGGCCAGGTCCCACGGCAAGAAGAAGGGCCACGGCCGCCGCCACGCCAAGCACGGGCGCGGCAAAGCTTGCGGCCGTCGCGCCTGAGCGCTAGTCGGCGCCCAGCAGCGGCAGCGTCAGCTCGAAGGTCGCCCCCCCGGCGCCGGAGTCGGTGCGGGCTTCGATCGTGCCGTCGTGGGCCTCGACGATCGAGCGGGCGATCGCCAGGCCGAGGCCGGCACCGGAGATCTGCAGGCGGGTGACGTCGTCGCCGCGGAAGAGGCGCTCGAAGAGGCGGGCCCGCTCCTCGGGCTGGATGCCCGGGCCGGTGTCGGTGACTGTGAGCACCGCCTCCTCGGGGGTGGTCTCGAGTTGGACGGTGATGCGGCCACAGAGTGGGGTGAACTTGATCGCGTTGGAGAGCAGGTTGGCGAGGACCTGGTCGAGGCGGTCGGCGTCGCCGAGCACGCGCGCCTGCTCCTCGCAGATGCACTCGAGGTCCAGGCCGGCCTCGGTCGCCGCCGGGCGCGCCGCCTCGACTCCGTGCCGGACCACCTCCTCGAGGTCCATCGGGCAGCGGTGCACTTCGAACTCGCCCGCCTGGATGCGGGCGATGCTGAGCAGGTCCTCGACCAGGCGCAGCTGGCGGCTGGCGTTGCGCTCGATCACGTCGAGGTGGGCGCCGGCTTCGGGCAGCCCCTCGGTGTCTTCCCGCAGCAGCGCGGCGTAGCCGAGGATCGAGGTCAGCGGCGTCCGCAGCTCATGCGAGATCGAGCTGAGGAATTCCGACTTCGCCCGCTCCAGCTCAGCAGCCGCCGCTTTGGCGCGCCGCTCTTCGGTGACGTCCTGCTGGACCGCCACCCAGACCAGGCCATAGCGGGGGTGCTCGAAGGTCGTGGTCGTCGTCCGGCACCAGATCGTCGTCCCGTCGCGCCGCACCCGGCGGCCTTCGTAAGTGCAGTGGCCCTGCTCCTGCAGGCAACGCCGGGCCTCTTCGCGCGCGGTCTGCTCCTCCGGGGTCACGTCGTCGGGGACCATCACGTCGACGGCGTGCAGCCCGACCAGCTCGCTGGGCCCGTAGCCGAGCATTCGCTCGAGGCTGGGGTTGGCGAAGACGATCCGTTCGTTGCCGGTAGTGACGAGGCAGACGCCCTCGCCCATGTTGGAGACGATCGGGCCCCGCAGGTCCAGCATCTCTGCGATCGCCAGCCGCTCGTCGACCTCGTTCACGCCGAGGACTTCGACCCGGAGTGCTTCCGACCTGCCGATCGGTTATTGCTTACACCGTGTCCAACGCGACGATCCTCGTAATCGAGGACGACCCCGACATCCGCGGCCTCGTTGTCGCCTTGGTCAAGCGGGCGGGGATGCGGGCCCGCGAGGCAGCTGACGGCCGCGCCGGGGTGCGCGCCTTCTTCGAGCAGCGGCCGGACCTGGTTGTGCTCGACATCGGCTTGCCCGAGCTCGACGGCTGGCAGGTCCTGGAGCGGATCCGCGACCTCAGCGAGGTGCCGGTGCTGATGCTGACCGCCGAGGGCGAGCAGGCGCAGAAGGTGCGGGGGCTGGAGGGCGGCGCCGACGATTACGTGACCAAGCCGTTCGGTCGCGAGGAGCTGGTCGCGCGGATCAACGCCCTGCTGCGCCGGCGGACGCGCGCCGGTGGCGAGGGGGAAGAGGTGCTCGAGGACGGCACGGTCACACTTGACGGCGCCGGGCGCCGGGTCGAGGTCGACGGCAAGGAGCTGGCGCTGACCCCGACCGAATTCCGGCTCCTCGCCTTCCTGATGCGCAATCGCAACCAGGTCGTCAGCCAGCTGCAACTGCTGGAGGAGGTCTGGGGCAACGCCGACGCCGACCCCCATCAGGTGCGGCTCTACGTCAGTTATCTGCGGCGCAAGCTGAACGAGGCCGGCGTCGACCCGATCGAGACCGTGCGCGGGTTCGGCTATCGCTACCGCATCGCACATCCGTCCAATTCGGGCACCGTCTGACCGATTCATACGCTTTTCAGACGCAAAGCGGACGGACCTCCTATCCAGCGCTCCGATCTCGCGCGCAGCGGCCAACGCCGCGCACGAGTGAACGAGCAAGGAGGTAGTAAGTGAAAACCACCACGAAAGTCCTGCTGACGGCCCTGTGTGTAGGCGCGCTCGGCAGCCTCGCCGCGATGGGCGTGTTCGGCGCCTTCAGCGCCACCACGAGCAACGCCGGCAACACGATCACCGCCGGCACCGTCGCGATCGCCGACAACGACGCCGGCGCCGCGATGTACAGCCTGACCAGCGCCAAGCCCGGTGAATCGGTCAGCAAATGCATCAAAGTCACCTACACCGGCAGCCTCGATGCCGACGTCCACATCTACACGACGAGCACGATCGGCTCGCTGGGCCAGTACGTCGACCTGACGATCACCCCCGGCACCCAGGCCACCCCGAGCTTCCCCAGCTGCACCGGCTTCACCGCCGACTCCGGTGGCGCCCTCTACACGGGCACGCTGCAGAACTTCGGCACCACCAAGAACAGCTACGCCAACGGCGTCGTCGATTTCCCCGGCACGGGCACCAAGTGGGCGGCCAACGAATCGGTCGTCTACCAGGTGACCGCGACCCTGCAGTCGAGCGCTCCGGACGCCGCTCAGGGCCTGACCACCGGGTCCCACACGTTCACCTGGGAGGCCCGCAACCAGTAGCGGCCGAACAGGTAACGGAACCAGTCGAACTGTCATGAGCACCTCCGCTGCTGACAGGTTCACTCGCGCCATCGGCGCCGCGATCGGGCTTGGCCTGGTCGCGGCGCTGATCGTCGCCGCGCGCCCGGCCGGCGGGCACGGCGGGGTGCTGCCCGCGTCGCTGCGCTTCACGGCGGCGCTCGACGGCGCGGTGGCGGCGGAACCGGCACCGCCGCGGCCGCTGCTGGCGAGCGGGCCGCTGCGCCCGGGCGACCACGCCCGCGGCGCCTTCGCGCTCCGCAACGAGACCGGCGAGACGCTGGCGGTGCGGCTGCGGGCGAAGCCGAGCTCGACGGCTCTGGACGGGATCGCGCAGGTACGGCTGCAGAGCCGTGGTGCGGTCCTCTTCGAGGGGACGCTGCAAGCCCTGCGCCAGGGGACGGTGGAAGCGCTGCGGTTGCAGCCGGGGGCCGGGGCAAAGGTCCGTGTCGTCGCCTGGATCCCGGCCGAGGTCGAGACCGGTTACGAGGGCCGCGACGTTGCGGTGTCGCTCGAGCCGGAGGAGGAGACGCTGCCGTGAGCGCCGCCGCTCGCCGCCTGCGGATGCTCGCGCTCTGGATCGGGCTCGGGCTGCTGTTCGGAACCCTCTTCGCCGCGGTGGCGCCGCAGCTCGGCGGCTACCGCTCCTTCACGGTGCGGTCCGGCTCGATGACGCCGGCGATCGAAACCGGCGACGTCGTCGTCACCAAATCGATCTCGCCGCTTGCTGCCCGGGTGGGGGACGTCGTCACCTTCGTCGACCCGGAAGGCACCGGCAAACTTTTCTCCCACCGGGTGCAGTCGGTGCGGCCGGTCGGCGACGAGGTCGCCTTCGTCACCCGCGGCGACGCCAACACCTCGACCGAGCACTGGCGGGTCCCCGCCGCCGGCAGCATCGGCCGCGTCGCCTATCGAATCCCGAAGATCGGCTACGCGCTCTCCTGGATCGACAGCGGCCCAGCGCGCCTCGCCCTGATCGCGATCCCGGCCCTGCTGCTCCTCTGGGCGGCGCTGGTGCGGATCTGGCGGCCGAGGCCGCGGGAGGTCGAAGGTCTGTGAGCCCCCGGCCCGCTGCTGCAGCGGCGATGATCGTCGCCGTTCTTCTCGGCTCTGCTGCGCTGGCGCGGCAGAGCGTCTGGGGGAACTTCACCGCCACGGCGCCGAACGCCGGCAACTCGATCACCGCCGCCGCCGACTTCCGGGCCCCGACCGTTAGCGCCTCGGTGGCGACGAAGACGGCTGGCGGCACCGTCGGCCAGATCAAGAAAGGCGGGACCTATTACGTCTACGCCAACGTCAGCGACACCGGTAACCCGGCCAGCGGCGTCGCCACCGTCACCGCCAACGTCAGCACGATCACCTCCGGCTCGACCGCGGTCGCCCTCACCGCCGGCAGCTTCACCGCGGGCGGGGTCAGCTACGGCTATCGCAGCGCTTCGCTGACGGCGGGATCGAGCTTGGCGGCCGGCAGCTACTCCTACTCGCTGACCTCGACCGACGTGGCGGGGAACTCGGCAACCAGTTCGGGCTACAGCGTTGTCGTCGATAACACCGTTCCGGCCGGAAGCGCTGTCACCACCACCAACGGCGGCTCCACCAACGGCCTGGCCCAGGCCGGGGACACGATCTCCTTCACCTACAGCAAGGCGATCGACCCCAACTCGATCCTCGCCGGCTGGAGCGGCACCTCGACTGGCGTCGTCCTGCGGCTGAACAACGGCACCGGCAGCGGCAACGACACAGTGACGATCTACAACGCGACCAACTCGACCCAGCTGCCGCTGGGCAGCGTCAACCTCGGCCGCACCGACTACACCGCCGCCAACATCACCTTCGGCGCCACCGGCACCGCCTCCTCGATGGCGATGAGCGGCAACACGGTCACGATCACGCTCGGCACCCAATCGGCCGCGGCGACGACCG
>JBQCHW010000143.1:0-2591 GCA_051954315.1 Solirubrobacterales bacterium | reverse complement strand
GATCTCGGCGGGGAACTCGGTCCCGTCCCGGCGCCGCGCGTAGAGCTCGACGCCGTGGCCCATCGGCCGCGTGCGGGGGGCGGCGAAATAACGTTGCCGGTGGGTGGGGTGGATCGAGCGGTAGCGCTGTGGGATCAGCAGCTCCAGTCCGTTCCCGAGCAGCATCTCCCGGCCGTAGCCGAAAAGCCTTTCGGCTTGCCGGTTGGCGAGGACGATATTGCCGTCAGTGTCGACACCGACGATTGCGTCAGGCACGAAATCGAGAATCTGCTCGATCGCCGAGCCCTTGTCGTATTCGGGCATGGGCGGTGCCTCCCGACAAGTCTTCAACCTCCGAACTCGGCGGATACTACATCTTTCTTAAACGGAACCCCTGCTTTTGAGTGCCTGCAACTAGGCCTTCGCGCGCAGCTCGTCGGCCAGGGTGGTGAGCTTGCCGACGCTCGTGTCCAGCGCCCCGGCTAGGCGCAGGAGGGTGGTGTAGCTGGGGTTCCTGACGCCGCGCTCGATGCCGCCGACCTGGGTGAGGTCGGTGCCGGCGCCTTCGGCCAGCTGCTCCTGGCTCAGGCCCACCTCGCCGCGGAGGGTGCGGACAGCCTCGCCGAGGGCGGCGTGCTCGGGTGATCGGGGCTCTTTGCGGCGACGGGGCGGCACAGCGCCCCGCAGCCTCTCGGTTAACGGATCAAACTGTTAGAGCATTAATGCTGCAGCAGGTTCAACCGGCAGAACTGGTTAAAACAGTCGTCTTCCGGTACTTCGGCGAACAGCGGAGGTGGTGGAAGGGTGCGTGCAGCCGCCAGCGCAGCTGCTCGGCCGCCGCCTCGCCTTCGGCGTCGAGGCCGGTGACGAGAAAGACCTCGGTCGCCGGGTAGGTCCGCAGCTGGTCGGCGATGGTCTGGACGATGTCCTCGTCGCCGATCTTGGCGCTGGCGGCGACGCCGGCGCGGGCGAGCGAGGCGAGGGAGAGGACGAGGCTGCGCTGGGCGCGGTCGCGGCCGGGGCCGACGTCGCAGGCCCAGCGGTCGAGGAAGCGGTTGTGGGCGGGGGCGACGACGCGGACCTCCGGCTCGGGTTCGGCGGGGTCGAGGGGGACGGAGGCGGCGACGATCCGCTCCACCGCGGTCCCGTCCTCCAGCGGCTCGTCGACGACGACCAGCAGGTGCTCGCGCAGGTCGCCCGGTGGCGGCGGCACGATCGGGTGCAGCGGCGGGTTGCGGACCGCCATCGCGACGATGATGCCGGCGACGATCGAGCCCTCGGCCATCCCCATCCCCGGCCCGCCGACGTAGAAGGCGGCGACGATCGAGACGCAGATCCCAGCCACGATCAGGGGCAGCTTCCATGCGGCTAGACCCTGATCGCTCATGGGGTTCACGTTAGAGACTCGCGCGCTGGAGTCAATCCCCTTCCTGGGTGACGAGGTCGCGCAGGCTGGCGAAGTCTTCGGCGCAGGCGGGGCAGCCGTCGAGGTGGGCGCGCATGCCGGGGATGCGCGCGTCGGCAGCGTCGCCGGCGACGGTCAGCTCGACGTAGCGGTCGAGCTCCTCGAAGCACTGCTCGCAGGTCAGCTCCGGCTCGCCGGGCCCGAGCACCCGCCCGAGGACGGCGTCGCGTTTGCGGTCTGGCTTCATGCTTCCTCCTCTCCACCCGTTCCTACCCGCAGGCCGCGAGCGGCGAGCGCGGCGCGCAGGTTGCGGCGGGCGTCGTGCAGGTTCTTGTAGAGGGCGCCGCGGGTCGAGCCGAGGCGCTCGGCGAGGACGTCGATCGGGACGTCGTTGAGGGCGACCGCGACCAGGACCTCGCGCTGGCGCTCGCCGAGGCGCTCGATCTCCTCGCGCAGGGCGGCGAAGAGCTCGGCGTCCTCGGCGCCGCGGCCGGCGGGGGCGCCCGCATCGGCGAATGCGCTCCAGGCCTCGTCCTCGAGCGGGATCTCGCGCCCCTGCCAGGCGCGCTTGCGCACCTTGACCGCCGCCTCCAGGAGGGCGAACTTGTAGGCCCAGGTGGTGAACTGGCTGGCGCCGCGATAGTCGTCGAGCTTGGCCAGTACGGCCATCAGCGCGTCGTCCGCCGCCTGGAGCGCGATGTCCTCGAGCCCCTCGCCGCGTACGTGACTGAGCGCCGCCCGACGCCGGCGAAGCTCGAACCGCGCCGCCCGCATCAGGAGCGCGTGCAGATCCTCGATCGCCTGATCGCGCACCGCCCCCTGCGCGCGCAGCGCCTCGAGCCAAGACTCCGAGCTTCGCGTGGCAACTTGCCCCATCCGGGGGCGAGGATAGACGGCGGCAGTGCCCATCATCGGAGTGGTTAGCGTCCGAAACCAACTGGTTCTTACCCGCCGGTCGTCCGCGCGATGACCAAAGTCAGCGCACACGAACGCCGGGTGGGTATATCCAGAGCATGGGTCAGACCGCCGCGAGCCGCCCGCGATGCCGGTGCTAGCGCTCGTCCTGGTCATCTTCGCGCTGGCCAGCTGCGTCGGCGCGTTCCTCGTCGCGCTGCGTCGCCGGCGCACCCCGCGGGAGCTGCGCGGCGACTGGTGGACGCCGTTCGAGCGCGAGTTCCGCGCGTACGCCAGGCAAGCCGCCCGGCAG
>JBQCHW010000142.1:0-5186 GCA_051954315.1 Solirubrobacterales bacterium | reverse complement strand
CGATGTCCCGGCTCCGGCAAGCGCGCCCGAACCTTCCGGTGGGAATAGCGGCGGCGGTGGGAGCGGCGGCGGGTCCGGGGGCGGCTCTGACTCGGCTCCCGCCGCTACCCCCGATCAGGCAGCCGCCTCGCCCTCGGCCCCTGCTGTCCCACCCGCGCCAAAGCCCACCGCTCCGGCCTCGGAAGCGACCACCTCCTCACCGCAGCCCGAATCTGCCCCGGCGCCAGGCAACTCCGGCTCGGCCGCCGCTGCCGAACACGCCAGCGATCGAGGGATCGAAGCCTCCTCCAGCTCGGGCTCGGCTGCCGGCGGTGGCGCAACGACTGCGTCGGTCGCCCCTGAAGCGAGCTCGCCTGGCAATGGCAACGGGCTCGCCAAAGGCCACGTCAAGTAGCGCCGCGGGCGAGCCGCGGCGGGTTCTAGACTCGCCACATGCCCGCCGAGATGCAGTCGCTCTACCTGATCGCCGGGACCGACGGCGCCAAAATCGACGCCACCCGCGCGCGGTTGCGCGCCCGTGCCGAACGCGAGGGCGGATCGGCGGCGCTGGAGGTCTTCGAGCCGGGCGAGGGCAAAGGGATGCCCGACCACGAGGCGCTGCTGGCGGCGATCCCGGCGATGTCGCTGATGGGGACGCGGCGCTACCTGCTCGCCGACGGGATCGAGCGCTGGCGCGACAAACAGCTCGAACCGGTGCTGGCGGCGCTGAAGGAGCTGCCGCCGGACCTGACCCTGGTCCTGATCTGCCGCGACAAGGCAGCGGCGAAGCTGACGAAAGCGGTCAAAGCCGCCGGCGGGGAGATCCACGAGTTCGAGGCGCCGAAAGCGCGGGACATGCCGCGGGTGCTGGTCGGCGAAGCGCAGAAGCTCGGCTTCCGGCTCGATCCGGCGGCGGCGCGGATGCTGGTCGAGCGGATGGGGGCCAACCCGCTGCGCCTGCGCAACGAGCTCGAGCGCTTGGCGTTGTGGGCGGGGCAGGGGGGAGAGGTGTCCGCCACCGACCTCGCGGAGATGGTCGCCGACACTTCGGAGATGGCCGTCTGGTCGCTCTCCGATGCGCTGATCGAAGGCGACGCCGCCGCGGCCCTGCGGATCGGCGAGCGCTTGATCGGCCAGGGTGAGAACGTCACCGGCCTGATCTACGGCCTCGCCTCACGCCTCCGCAGCGCCTGCGCCGCCGCCGCGCAGCTGGAGGAGGGAATCCCGCCGAAGCAGGTCGAGTCGTCGCTGAAAATGCACCCCTACGCCGCCAAGCAACTGGTCCGCCGCCTCCAGGGCACCGACCTCGCGAGCCTGCGGGCGGCAACCGAGACGCTCGCCGATCTGGAGCTTTGGTGTCGCGGCGGCGCCGACTACGGCGACGAGCTCGCGCTCACCATCGCCCTAAAAAAAGCTGCCGCTGGCGCGGCCTAAAACAAGGCCAATCCCGCTCGTAGGCGAGCGAAAACCAATCAGGCCAAGGAGGAGAGAGGGAGTGTGCTTCTGCACATGACCGAACGACGACGCCGGCATGCGCCGGTTTGCAGCCGCCTACGAGCGGGCTATGCGCGCAGCTTTGGCCTTCTTGCGGGCGCCGGTGTTCTTGTGGAGGGCGCCCTTCTGCACGGCCTTGTCAACCTTGGAGACGAGCTCGCGCTGCTCGGTGGCGATCGCCTCGGCGTCGCCGCCCTCGACCGCGGCTTCGAGCCGGCGGAAATGGGTCTTGACCGTGCTGGTCAGCAGCCGGTTCTCGGTGCGCTCGCGCTCGCTGCGCAGTATCCGCTTCTTCTGTGAGGCTATGTTGGCCATGTTCGAAGGCCCTAGCAGGCGTTTGCCAGCTCCGGGCGGCCGCCGACTATAGCGACTGAAGCAAAGCTTGGAGACGCCCAGGGCACCTGACACCCCCGATCCCGACGAGCGGGCAATCAACGCGGACGAGTCCGCGATTGCCGCCGACGTCGGCGTTCGCGAGGCCGAGGCCTTCGAACCGGGGGAGGAATTCGGCGCCGATCCGGCTCCGGGCAAACAGGCGGGGCGGATCGCCCGCTCGACCGCTTTCTTCTCGATCGCCACCGCCGCCTCGCGCGTCGCCGGCCTCGCCCGGGAAGTCGTCGCCGCCGGCTATTACGGCGTCAGCGGTCCGGTGTCGGCCTTCACGATCGCCTTCCAGGTGCCGAACCTAATCCGGGCGCTATTCGCGGACGCTGCCCTGCAGCCCGCCTTCGTCCCCGTCTTCACCGAACTGATCGGTAAGAAGGCCTACAAAGAGGCCTTCCGGCTGGCCTCGACGCTACTGCTGCTGGCGACGATGGTGTTGGGCGCGATCACGGCGCTGTTCGTCCTCCTGGCGCCGGAGATCATGCCGCTCTTCGCCCCTGGCTTCGAAGGCGAGCTGCTCGACCTCACGGTTACCCTCTCGCAGGTTCTCTTCCCGATCCTGATCATGCTCGGGATCAGCGGCGTCGTCGTCGGCATTCTCAACAGCTACGACCGTTTCGGCGCCTTCGCGATCTCGCCGCTGTTCTGGAACCTGACCATCATCCTCGTCCTCGTTGTCCTCGAGCCGATGTTCCATGGTCAGAACCGGATCTACGCCTACGCGATCGGGATCCTGGTCGGGACCCTGGTCCAGCTGCTGATCCCGACCTGGGACCTGCGCCACACCCCGTTCCGCTTCGAGTGGAGCTTCGACTGGCGCCACCCGGGGGTGCGGCGGGTGTTGCTGCTGATGCTGCCGGTGACGATCAGTCTCGGCCTGATCAACTTCAACATGCTGATCAACAGCCTCTTCGGCAGCCTCGTCTCCCACGAGGCGCCGGCGGCGATCGACAAAGCCTTCCGCATCTACCAGCTACCGCAGGGGATCTTTTCGGTCGCGATCGCCACCGTCCTTTTCCCGACCTTGGCGCGCTTTGCCAATGCGGGCGAGATCGAGAACCTGCGGGCGACGATGGCGAACGGGATGCGGCAGATCCTCTTTGTCCTCGTCCCGGCCGCCGCGGCGATTCTTGCGCTCTCGGACCCGATGATCCGCCTTGTCTACCAGCGCGGCGAATTTGGGGCCGGCGAAACGGTAATCGTCGGCACGGCGCTCTTCTGGTTCGCCTTCTCGCTGCCGACCAACGGCCTCTACCTGCTGCAGACCCGGACCTTCTTCAGCCTCCAGAAACCGTGGCAAGCGACGGCGCTGGCGACGATCGACCTCGTCGTCTCGGCCCTGGCCGCGCTGGCCCTCTACAAGCCCTTCGGCGTCGGCGGCATCGTCGCCGGGACCGGGATCGGCACCACCGCCGCGGTGATCGCCCAGGCGGTGATCCTGCGTCGCCGGTTTGGCGGGCTGGAGCTGCGACGCCTGTTCTCAACCGCGCTGCGGATCACGATCGCCGCTGCGGCCCTCGCGGGCGTCAGCTGGCTTGTCTGGGATGTACTCGACGAGGCGCTGGGCCGTGGCCTCCTCGGGCAGATCGTCTCCCTCGGGGTCGGCCTGGGCGCTGGTGGGCTTGTCTACGTCGCAGTGGCGAAGCTGCTCCGGGTCGAGGAGCTCGAGCAGATGACCCGGCTCCTGCGGCGGCGGTAGCGGCGGATGCTCGAGCCGGGGCGGTACCTGCTGGGGGTGCTGGAGATTCTGCTGCTAGGCGGGTTCGCCTGGCTGGGCGGGTCAGCGCTGCGGTGGTGGCTGCTGCCGCGTTTCGAGGGGGCGCCGGCGGGGCTGGCGACGGGGGTGCTTGCGCTGGCGATGTTGATCTGGCCGGCGGAGCTGCTCGGCAGCTTCAGCCTGTTCGAGCCGGTGCCGTACCTGCTCCTTGTCGCCCTCGTGGGGCTGTTGCTCTGGAAATTCGCGCCACGTCCGCCGGGGAGAGGGGAGTCGCACCCCCACCTGCAAGTAAGGGTGCGACTCCCCTCTCTCCGGCGGGACGGGCGCGGGTGGATAACTCTGGTCGCGTTGGTCATCGCCGTGGTAGCGGTCATCCACTTCGCAGCTGGCGTGAAGACGCGCCTATCGACGGGGATGACCGGGTTCGATAGCACCTGGTACCACGGGCCCTTCGCGACGGGGTTCTTCCAGAGCGGCGATACGTGGGACCTGCACTTCATCGCCCCGCAGTTCCTCGCGTGGTTTTACCCGGCGAACGGCGAAATCGTCCACGCGATCGGGATGCTGGCGTTCGACCGGGATGTGCTGTCGCCGCTGCTGAACCTGGGGTGGTTCGTCGGGTGCCTGGTGGCCTGCTGGTGCATCGGGCGGCCGTACCGGGTGGCACCGTGGTCGCTCGCGCTGGGGGCGATCGCGCTCAGCGTGCCGGTCTTGGCCGATCAGGCGGGAGAGGCGAGGAACGACATCGTCGGGGTGTTCTTCTTGCTGGCGGGTGTGGCTATTGCGCTGAATGCCTGGGGCGGGGAGGCGGACGTCGCCGAGGATGTTCCGGCGGGAGAGCGGGGGCAGGCGGAAAAGATGCTGGGTGGAGAGGGGGGAGCTGCCGGCGTCGGCGCCTACCTCGTCGTTGGCTTGGCAGCGGGGCTGGCGGCGGGGACGAAGCTCAACTTCCTGCTGCCGGCGGCCGTGCTGATCGTCGGCTTGGGTTTCGCCGGACGCACTGGTCCCCCGTATGCGCGGAGAAGCGCGTTCGCTTGGCGCGGGGTGGGGGTCGCGCTGCTGGCTGCCCTGGCGGGGGGTGGCTACTGGTACCTCCGCAATCTCGTCCACGCCGGCAACCCGCTGCCATGGATCCACCACCTGGGCCCGATCGACCTCCCAGCCCCCGAGCAGGCCTTGGGCGGCCGGGAAGCCCACTCCGTCCTCGGCTACCTGACCAACGGCGAAGTCTGGTCCGACTGGTTCCTCCCCGGCCTCCACGGAGGTCTGTGGTTCCTCTGGCCGGTCCTGCTCGTGGCGGCGTTCGGGGGGTTGGTCGTCTGCCTCGTTCGCGGCAGCTCTATCCAGCGGACCGTCGCTCTGGTGGGACTCGCTTCGGCACTCGCATGGCTCGTCGCCCCGACGTCTGCTTCCGGCCCTGACGGGATGCCCCGAGGCTTCGAATCGGGGATCCGGTACCTCGCTCCGGCGCTCGTCCTCGGTCTCGCGCTGCTGCCAGTGGTCTTTTCGTCGTGGCTGGAAAGGGTTCTCCCCCCCATTTAATAGCAAAAAGGGAAAAAAATGGGGAGCACCCAAAAAATACAGCCGGGTTGGGTGGTCGGTGTGCTTTTTT
>JBQCHW010000141.1:0-2772 GCA_051954315.1 Solirubrobacterales bacterium | reverse complement strand
CAGCTGCCCGCGACCCGTCCCTAGAATCGATCTCGCAGCCCGGAGCGTCGTTCCGGGCGTTTTCCCAGCCATGAGCCTGCGTCCCCTCATCGACATCGCCGCCGAGAACGAGCGCGTCCATGCGCTGGCGGCCCGCGTGCGCGAGGCTGCCGGCGGAGGGGAGGGGGCGACCGTGCGCGCCTCGGCGATGCTGCGGCCGCTGCTGCTGGCGGCGCTGCTCGAGGACGACCGCGGCCTCGCCGGCCGTCCGGCGCTGCTGGTCGCCCCCGACGACCGCTTGGCCCGCGACTTCGCCGCTGACCTGCGCTCCTACCTGGCGCCGCGCCGCGTCCGCTTCTACCCCTCGCGGGGGACCGGGTACGCCTCGCACGTCAGCCCGCCGCCGCACCTGGTCGGGTTGCGGATCGACGCCCTCGACGCGCTCGGGTCAGAAGACGACGCGATCGTCGTCGCCTCGGCCACCGCGCTGGCTGAGGCGGTCCCCGACGCCTCGCTGCGCCCCGCTGGGTTCGCGCTCGAGCTGGAGGAGGAAATCGACCTCGACTCGGTCGCCTCCGACCTCGTCGGCGCCGGCTACGAACGGGTCGAGCAGGTCGAGGAGCGCGGCCAGTTCGCGGTCCGCGGCGGCATCCTCGACGTCTATCCCGCCACCGAGGAACGGGCGGTGCGGATCGAGCTGTTCGGCGACGAGATCGAGTCGATGCGCTGGTTCTCGACCTTCACCCAGCGCTCGCTGGGGGAGACGGAGCGGGTCGAGCTGGCGCCGGCGGCGGAGATGGACGCCGAGCACCGCGAGCTGGCCGAGCTGGCGGCGATGGCCGCCGAGGAGGAGGAAAAGGAGTTCCCGAACCTGGCCGAGGTGCTGCCGCTGGAGCACTTCCGGGCGCCGCTGGAGCTGGTGCCCGAGAGCGCGGCGGTCGTCCTGGTCGGCGAGGAGGAGATCGAGCCGGCGCTGCGCGACCACTGGGAGGACGCGACCACGGCGATGCACGCCGAGGACGCCCAGCACCTCTACGTCGACGTCGCCGCGCCCCTCAACGCCCGCGCCGCGCTGGCCCTGACCGGTGCCGGCGAAGGCGAGCCGGATGGGGAGGAGGCCGCCGAGGGCGACGAACCGTTCCGCGCCGCCCGCGCCGAGTCTCCCGCCCGCAGCGTCAAAGAGGCCGAGGCCGAGCTGGAGAAACTGGTCCGCTCCGGCTACCGCACCGTCGTCGCCTTCGACAGCCGCGGCGAGGCCGAGCGCGCCCGCTACGGGCTCGACCGCCTCGACGCCCGCATCCTCGAAGGCGGCCATCTCTCGCCCGAGCCCGGCCTCGCCTTCGCCGAGGCGCGCCTGCGCGAGGGCTTCGTCAGCCCGGAGCTGAAACTCGCGGTCTATCCCTTCCGCCGCCTCGTCCACCGCCGCCGCACCGAGGAGCCGGCGCCCGGCGCCGGCCGCGGCCGCCTCGCCTTCTCCGAACTGCGTGTCGGCGACTACGTCGTCCACGAGGACCACGGCGTCGCCCGCTTCGCCGGCTTCGAGACCCGCGAGGTCGGCGGCGTCACCCGCGACTACCTCTACCTCGAATACAAAGGCGAAGACCGGGTCTACGTCCCCACCGACCAGCTGGCGAAGCTGAGCCGCTACGTCGGCGCCGGCGGCGAACCGACGCTTTCGGCGCTGGGCGGCAAACGCTGGCAGAACATGAAGGCGCGGGCGCGCAAAGCCGCCGGCGCCCTGGCCGGCGAGCTGCTCAACCTCTACGCCGAGCGCCGCGCCCGCAAGGGCCACGCCTACCCGCCCGACGGCGAATGGCAGATCGCGATGGAGACCGCCTTCCCCTATCGCGAGACCGCCGACCAGATCGAAGCGATCGAGGCGGTCAAGGCCGACATGGAGTCGGAGCGGCCGATGGACCGGCTGGTGTGCGGCGACGTCGGCTTCGGCAAGACCGAGGTGGCGCTGCGGGCCGCGGTCAAGGCCGCTTCCGACGGCAAGCAGGTGATGGTCCTGGTCCCGACGACGATCCTCGCCCAGCAGCACTTCGGCACCTTCCGCGAGCGCCTCGCCGACCTCCCGTTCCGGGTCGAGGGGGTCTCGCGGCTGCGCGCCCCGGCCGAGGTGAAAGCGATCCTCAAAGACTTCGAGGCAGGCAAGGTCGACGTCCTGATCGGCACCCACCGGCTGCTCAGCCGCGACGTCCGCGCCAAGGACCTCGGCCTCGTCGTCGTCGATGAGGAGCAGCGCTTCGGGGTCAAACAGAAGGAGCTGCTGCGGCAGCTGAAACTGAAAGTCGACGTGCTGGCGCTCTCGGCGACGCCGATCCCGCGGACCCTGCAGATGAGCCTCGCCGGCCTCCGCGACATCTCGGTGATCGAGACGCCACCGGAGGGCCGCCGCCCGGTTCGCACCTACGTCGGCCCCTACGACGAGGACCTGGTCGGCAAGGCGATCCGGCGCGAGCTCGAGCGCAAGGGCCAGGCCTTCGTCCTCCACAACCGGATCGACTCGCTGCCGGAGACGACCGAGCGGCTGCGGGCACTGATCCCGGACGCCCGCTTCCTCGAAGCGCACGGGCAGATGGACGAGCACCAGCTCGAGGAGACGATGCTCTCCTTCCTGCGCGGCGACGCCGACGTCCTGGTGACGACGACGATCATCGAGTCAGGCCTCGACATCCCGACCGCCAACACCCTGATTGTCGAGCGCGCCGACCAGCTCGGGCTCAGCCAGGCCTACCAGATCCGCGGCCGGGTCGGGCGCTCTCGCGAGCGCGCCTTCGCCTACCTGCT
>JBQCHW010000140.1:0-7563 GCA_051954315.1 Solirubrobacterales bacterium | reverse complement strand
GCCCCCGTGGCGGCTGGTCTCACCACCGCCCCCCTTCTCCAGCCGCCGGGCCCCACCCCCCGTAGTTCCTCGCGGAACCTGGCACCAAAATCCCCCTCGCACACCGTTGTCGGCGGGGTTTTTGGCTGCCCCGAGCGGCTGGAACTACCTACGAATACGCGTCCCACTTTTCGAGATAAGGCAACGGATCGAACGGCGAGCCGCCCTCGTACCACCCGGGCGCGCCCCACATCTCGAAGTGCAAGTGGCATCCCTGGGCATCGCCCGTGTCGCCGACGATCCCGATCGGTTGGCCGGTGCGGACGGTTTCGCCCTCTTGCAGCGGCGAGGGTTCGGCCAGGTGGGCGTACATGAAGTCGTTCGGGGTGCCGCGGCCGTCGATCACGAGGTAGTTGCCGGCCGCGTCGTCCCAGGTCGACATCTGCACGGTGCCGCCGCGAGCGGCGACGAGCGGGAGGCCGCAGGCGGCCATCACGTCCTGGCCCTGGTGGGTGTGGCCGGAACGGGCGGCGCCGAAGCGGCCGGCGCTCATCCCGTATTCGTGGTCGCCGAGGATCGGGAAGGCGTAGCCGTAGAAGGCGAAGCCGAGGCTGAGGGTGGTGGAGGCGGTCGCCTTGCGTGCCGCTGGCGCTTCGGCACTCGCGGACTGGGGGCTGATGCGGAAGCTGTAGCGGCCGTTGCGGGCCGGTCGGCCTTCGTTCGTGGTCCCGTCCCAGCGGACTTTGCCGGCCACGTTCGGGGCGACGTTTTCGCGGTAGAAGGTCTTGACGACTTCGCCGGCTTCGTTGACGACGTCGATCCGCAGGTCGTTTTCAGGCTGGCTGCTGCCGATCGTGAAGGTCAGCCTCGGGTAGCGGTAGCCGAAGTAGAAGGACTTGCGCGGCGTCGTTTCGGCCGTGACCAAGGAGAGGGCGCCGGCGCTCGGGGCGCTCGCGGGCGTCCCGGAAGGGCTGCCTTTGGCGGTCGGCACCCCCCCCGGCGTCCCGGCGCCGCCGGTGGTCGCCGCGGCAGCCACGGCGCTGAACGCCAGCAGGCCGGCGACGGCGATGACGACAATCGCTATTCCGATATTTCCGGCCACGGCAGGCCGGACGAACCCAGTGCTGCTCAACTGCTAGCCCTCTCTTTCCGTCGCCTGCGGAGTTAGCTGACGGGCTCGCGCTGAAAGAGTCGCGCTACGGACGCTTTTCGTCCGATTCGCCCCTGGGACCTGCAAGGCCCCTACGGTTCCTCCGCTCCCGCACAGTGGCCTGCACGGGATTCGGCTGTTGCTCGGGCCGCAATATACAGCGCGAGATGGCTATCATCCCCCGGCCGCGTCGGTGAATCCGCGCGGTTTTTGCGCGATGAAGACCTTTGTAGCCACTCCCGCCAACCGCCAGCGCGACTGGTACGTCGTCGATGCCGAGGGCAAGACCCTCGGACGTCTCGCTACCCAGATCGCCGACACGCTGCGCGGCAAGCGCAAGCCTGAGTACACGCCGCACATCGATACCGGCGACTTCGTCGTCGTCGTCAACGCGGAGAAAATCCGCGTCACCGGCGACAAGCTGGCGCAGAAGACCTACTACCGCCACAGCGGCTACCCGGGCGGCATCAAGTCGCGGACGCTCGGCGAGATGCTCGAGCGCAAGCCCGAGGAAGTGATCCGCAAGGCTGTCAAGGGGATGCTGCCGCGCAACCGCCTCGCCCGCCAGCAGCTGACCAAGCTGAAGGTGTACGCCGGGCCCGACCACCCGCACGCGGCCCAGCAGCCGAAAACGATGGAGACCGACTGAACTTGATGGACGAGCAGAACACGCCCGAGCAGGACGAGACCCAGACCGAGGGCCAGGAGCCCCAGGACCAGGCGCCCGAGGCCCAGGCCGAGGAGCAGCAGCCGGTCAGCGAGGACCCGGTGGCCGAGGAGGTCACCGCGCCTGAGGCCGACCAGGAGGTCGAGACCTCCGAGGAGACCCAGGAGGCGCCGGCCGCCGAGGCCGAGGCGCCCGCCGAGCCCGAGGCCAAAGAGGAGCCCGCGGCCAAAGAGGAGAAAAACGACGTCATTCCCGGTGCCGACCTGGAGCCGATCCTGGTCGAGCCGGACAAACCCGAGCTGAGCGCCGAGGAGCGCGCCCGTCTCGAAGCCGAGGAAGAAGAGAAAGCCCGTCGCGAAGCCGAGCTCGCCGCCGCCGAGGAGACCGACTCCGTCGCCGCCGGCCGCGCCCCGGCGAAAATGGAGAAAGACGCTCGCTTCCTCGCCACCGGCAAACGCAAGAGCTCGATCGCCCGCGTCACCCTGCTTCCCGGCAACGGCAAGATCACGATCAACAAGCGCGACCTCGAGGAGTTTTTCCCGCGGCCGCTGCACCAGACGATGGCCAAGCAGCCGCTCGTCGTCTCCGGCTACGAGGGCAACGTCGACGTCCGCGTCCGCGTCCACGGCGGCGGCATCAGCGGCCAGGCCGGAGCGGTCCGCCACGGCATCGCCCGCGCTCTGACCGAGATCGACTCCGAGCTGCGCGGCGACCTCAAGCGCCGTGGCTTCCTCACCCGCGACGCCCGCGTCAAGGAGCGCCGCAAGGCCGGCCTCAAGAAGGCCCGCAAGCGGCCGCAGTTCAGCAAGCGCTGACGGGGACGGGGTGAAGACCGCGCGCAAGCTCTTCGGCACCGACGGGGTCCGGGGAGCGGCCGGCACCTTCCTCACCGCCGAGCTGGCAACCGCCCTCGGCCGCGCCACCACCGCCACGCTGGAGGCGGAGCGCCCGCAGGTCCTGATCGTCCGCGACACCCGCGAGTCGGGGCCGATGCTGGAGGCCGCCCTGGCCGCCGGGATCGCCGCCGCGGGCGGCGACGCGCTGCTCGCCGGGGTGCTGCCTACCCCCGGCGCCGCGATCCTCGTCCGCCGCCTCGGGCTCGACCTCGCCGCCGTCGTCTCCGCCTCCCACAACCCCTTCGGCGACAACGGGATCAAGTTCTTCGACGGCCGCGGTGTCAAGCTCGCCGACGAGGTCGAGGCCGAGATCGAGGCGCAGATCGAGTCGGCGCCGAGCGCCGAGCAGCCCGGCCACGTGCGCGAGCTGCATGGGGGCCTCGAGGACTACCTGCGCGAGTTGCAGGCGGCCTTCCAGATCGACCTCGGCGGCCGCCGCGTCGTCCTCGACTGCGCCAACGGCGCCACCTTCGAGGCGGCGCCGGCGATCTTCGAGCGCCTCGGCGCCGAGGTCGAGACGATCGGGGTCGAGCCCGACGGCCGCAACATCAACGCCGGCTGCGGCTCCACCCACGTCGAGGCCTTGGCCGAGCGGGTTGCCGCCTCCGAAGCGGAGATCGGCTTCGCCTTCGACGGTGACGGCGACCGCGTCCTCGCCGTCGACGGCTCCGGCCGCGTTCACGACGGCGACGAGCTGATCGCCCTGGCGGCGCGCGGGATGGCCGGCCGCGACGAGCTCGAAGGCGGCGTCGTCGTCACCGTGATGAGCAACTACGGCTTCCACCAGGCGATGGAGGCGGATGGGATCGAGGTCGCCGTCACCCAGGTCGGCGATCGCTATGTGATCGACGAGATGCTGCGCCGCGACTGGAAGCTCGGCGGCGAGCAGTCCGGCCACATCATCTGCAGCGACTTCGTCACCACCGGCGACGGGATCGCCGCGGCGCTGATGACGATGCGCGAGCTCGGCGGCGCCCAGCTCGCCGAGGCGGCGCCGATGAGCAAGCTGCCGCAGGTCCTGGTCAACGTCGAGGTGGCCGACCGCGAGGCGATCAAGGACGCCGCCGAGGTTTGGGAGGCGGTCGAGGCCGCGAATGCCGACCTCGAGGGCCGCGGCCGCGTGCTCCTGCGCCCGTCGGGCACCGAGCCGCTCGTCCGCGTGATGGTCGAGGCGCCGACCGACGACGAGGCCGAGGCCGTGTGCCAGCGCCTGGCCGACCTCGTGCGCCGCGAGCTTTCCTGAGCGGCCGGTCGCCGGCTTCCAGCTAGCCTTACCCGTCTCTTGTGCGGCATCGTCGGATACGTGGGCGCCAGGCCCTGCGAGGAGCTGCTGCTCTCAGGCCTGGAAAAGCTCGAATACCGGGGCTATGACTCGGCCGGTCTCTCCGTGCTCGCCGACGGCGAGGTCGAGAGCGTCCACGCCGTAGGCAACCTCGCCAATCTGCGGGAGGCGGTGCAGGCGCGGGCCGAAAACGGCGCCGGGCCGCTGCCGCCGGCCGAGACCGGGATCGCCCACACCCGCTGGGCCACCCACGGCCGCGTCACCGAGGCCAACGCCCACCCGCACGACGACAGCTCCGGTCGCGTCCACATCGTCCTCAACGGGATCGTCGAGAACCACACGGAGCTGCGCCGCCGCCTGCAGGAGGCGGGGGAGACCTTCACCTCCGAGACCGACGCCGAGGTGGTCGCCCACCTGATCGCCACCCACTACGACGGCGACCTCGCCGCCGCCGTCCGCGCCGCCTACGCCGAGCTGCGCGGCCACTACGCCTTCGTCGCCATGCACGCCGACGAGCCGCAGCGGCTGATCGGCGCCCGCAAGGAGTGCCCGCTGGTAGCCGGCGTCGGCGAGGGGGAGTCCTTCCTCGCCTCGGCGATCCCCGCCTTCCTCGCCGACACCCGCACCGCGATGCCGATCGAAAACGGCGAGATCGTCGAGGTCGAAGCCGGGGCGATCCGGGTCACCGATGCCGAGGGCAACTCCATCGAGCGCGGCACCGAAGAGGTGACCTGGGACGCCGACGCCGCCGAGAAGGCCGGCTACGAGACCTTCATGCTGAAGGAGATCCACGAACAGGCCGACGCCGTCGCGGAGACGATCACCGACCGCCTGCCGGGGACCGAGGGGGTCGACCTCTCCGACGTCGAGCTCTCAGACGAGCTCCTGCGCGACGTCGGCCGCGTCGTCATCGTCGCCTGCGGGACCAGCTACCACGCCGGCCTGGTCGGCCGCTACGCGATCGAGGAGTGGGCGCGGGTGCCAGTGGAGATGGACATCGCCTCCGAGTACCGCTACCGCAACCCGGTTGTTGGAAAGAAGGACCTGGTGATCGGGATCACCCAATCCGGTGAGACCGCCGACACCCTGGCGGCGATGCGGTTGGCCCGCGAGGCCGGGGCGACGGTGCTGACGGTCACCAACATCATGGGCAGCCAGGCGACTCGGGACGCCGACGCCGTCCTCTACACCCGCGCCGGCCTCGAGATCGGGGTCGCCGCGACCAAGACCTTCGTCGCCCAAGTGGCGGCGATGTACCTGCTGGGGCTGCGGCTGGCCGAGCTGCGGGGGACGCTGCCGCCGGAGCGCCTCGCCGAGCTGGTTGCCGAGATGAAGGCGCTGCCGTCGAGGATGGAGGAGACGCTGGCGGCGACCGAGGAGCCGATGCGGGCGATCGCCGCCGCGCACGGCAAGGAGGAGTTCTTCCTCTACCTGGGGCGCCACATCGGTCTGCCGGTCTGCCTCGAGGGGGCGCTGAAGCTGAAGGAGATCAGCTACATCCCGACCGACGCCTACGCCGCCGGGGAGATGAAGCACGGGCCGATCGCGCTGCTCGACGAGTCGACGCCGGTGGTCTGCATCGCCACCGACAGCCCGGTGCTCGACAAGGTGCTCTCCAACGTCGAGGAGGTCCGCGCCCGCGGCGCGCAGACGATCGCCGTCGCCACGGCAGGGGACGAGCGGGTCGCCGAGGTGGCTGACGAGACCGTCGAGGTGGCCGCTTCGGACTGGATCCTGCAGCCGATCCTCGCCGTCCTGCCGCTGCAGCTGCTGGCCTACGAGATCGCCCGCGGGCGCGGCCTCAACGTCGACCAGCCCCGTAATCTGGCCAAGACGGTCACGGTTGAGTGAAGTTGTCCAAAGGGCGCGCTAGAGTGCCCGCCCTCGTGAAGCTCCGTCTCGTCCTCCTCACGCTTCTCGCGGCTCTGGCCGCCCTCGTCGTCGCCGGCTGCGGCGGCGGCGGAGACAGCAGCGGCGGCGACACCGACGCCGCCACGCTGGCCCCGGCGACCGCGCCGGTCTTCATCGACTTCACGATCCGTCCCGAAGGGGCGACGAAGACCAACATCGAGGACTTGGCGAAGAAGCTCGCCGGCGTCGACGACCTCGGCGACCTGATCGTCGAAGAACTCGAGAGCTCCGCCTCCGACGACGGCGAAGAACTCGACTTCGAAAAGGAAGTCGAGCCTTGGCTCGGGGAACGCGCCGGCCTCTTCCTGCAGGAATACGAAGAAGAAGATTTCGAAGGTTACGGCGCCGCGATCCAGACCGAAGACGAAGACGAAGCGCGCGAGTTCGTCGACAAGCAGATCGAAAACTCGGACGAATCGGCTGAGGACGGCTCCTACGAAGACGTCGACTTCAAGGTCCAGGAAGACGAAACAACGATCGGGGTCTTCGACGGCTTCGTCGTCTTCGCCGAAAACGAAGAGATCTTCAAATCGATGGTCGACGCCTCGAAGGGCGACAACCTCGCCGGCGAACAGGACTTCTCCGACGCGATGGGCAGCGTGCCCGACGAGAGCGCGGCCGACGTCTTCGTCGACATCGGCGGCCTGATCCAGGAAGCCGGCAACGAAATCGACGCCAGCACCCAGGCCTTCCTCGACAGCGCCGGCATCGAACCGCGCGAAGCCACCGCCGTCGCCAGCCTCGTGCCCGGCTCCGACAACGTCGAGATCGACGTCAGCAGCAACGTCGGCGGCGACAACCCGCCCTCGGGCGACGCCTCCGAGCTGCTCGGCTCGCTGCCCGGAACCGCGGTCGGCGCCCTCGCCGCCGACGAATTCGGCAAGCGGTTCAGCGAAGGCATCGACAAGATCGACGAGGAAGGCATCCCCGGGGAGGTGCCTCCGAACCAGCTGAAGAAGAGTCTGAAACAGGCGGGCGTCGACCTCGAAGCGATCGCCAACTCGATCGGCGACATCGGCGTCTACGTCACCGGCAACAGCGAAAAGACCCTCGCCGGCGCTCTGGTGATGGAAGCCGAAGACGAGACGCAGGCGACCAACACCGTCTCCAACATCGGCCTCTTCCTCCGCAAAGCCGGTATCCCTGGCGTGACCAAACTCAGCGAAGGCGCAACCGGCTTCTCGATTCGCAGCCCGGAACTGGGCCGCCAGCCGGTCGTCGTCGCCGCCAAGGGCGACCGCATCGTGATCGGCTACGGCCTCGCCTCGGCGCTCTCCGCCTTCCAGGAATCGAACAAGACCCTCGCTGACAACCCGGCCTTCCAGGAAGCCGAAAGCGCCCTCGGCAGCACCCCGATCACCGCCTTCGTCGACGGTGCCTCGGCCCTCAACCTCGCCCAAGCCCTTGTTCCGGCGGGCGAAGAAGAATTCGAAGAAGCCGAGCAGTACCTGAAGAAGGTCGACTACATCGCCGTCGGCTCCGAAGCGGACGGCGACCTCGCCACCGCCAAGCTGATCCTCGGCGTCAAGTAGCGCCTCCCGTCGCGATCTCCCCTTAGGCTGAGGCTCATGGAGGCCTGGTTGAAGCCGCTTTTTGACGCTGAGGGAATGCGGGAGGTCGATCGGTGGGCGATTGAGGAGCAGGAGGTTCCTTCGCTGGAGTTGATGGAGGCTGCCGG
>JBQCHW010000139.1:0-13930 GCA_051954315.1 Solirubrobacterales bacterium | reverse complement strand
GCAAAGGCGAGCGAGACATCTGCTTCTCCGAAGGCTCGCGCCGCAACCGCTGCATCGGCGGCGGCAACAACGACGTCTGCATCACCGGCAACCGCAACAGCGACTGCGTCGGCGGGCGCGGCAACGACTTCTGCCACCACGGCGCAGGCAGCGACGGCTGCTGGGGCGGCCGCGGCCAAGACATCTGCATCATGGGCCCGGGCCAAGACGGCTGCCACGGAGGCCCCGGCAACGACCGCCTCTACGGCGGCCGAGCCGCCGACCAGCTCTACGGCGGCGGCGGCTTCGACTACTGCAACGGCCAACGAGGCTGGGGCAAATCCCACAACTGCAACGTCGGCCCAAAGCGCTGAAGACCTAAGCTGCCCCGGTGCCTCTCGCCGTCGGCCGCCACCTCCTCGGACGCGCGATCGAAGAACACGGCTGGCTAGCGGTCGTCCTAGTTGTGGTGCTAGTCCTTCTGGCGATCTACTGGCCGCGGATCGCCGCGTGGGTGGAGCGGCGGTGGATGCGACACTGAGAACTCTCGGAATAGATAGCGGGGAGAGGGGCGCATGTTTCGGCCATTGAGCAAGAGGAATAAGCCAGACCCAAGATTTGACGGACCTCAAGAGGGCCTTCCGCCCTATCTCGTGCAGCCGGTTTTGAGCTGGGTCGTCACTCAGCTAACCCAAGATAGCTACACGAGTATGCGCAGAGAGCCGAATGCAGAGGCTCTCAGTGCTCTGCAAGTGACGCTACGGCTTGAGACCCCTCTAGATTGGAGTCAGGGTGCAGAAAGTGCCTTGGAATCTGTCTTCCAGCGAATCCAGAGAGACAGCGAATTCGCACTGGATGTCATCGACTACTTGATTCAGCGCGCTGAATGGCCAGCGATCCAGGAGATTGAGAAGGTCTTAGTTGTTGGAGGCTCCGAGTGGGAAGTAGCGCGTCCCTCAAGGGGGCGTCCTCACCTTGCGAAGAGGGTTGTCGGTCCCGTCGGCGAGATGATCAAGCAGATTCAAAGTGACGCGGAACGCGCGCATCACCATCTCTCGACTGCTTGGGAGAAGCTTGTAGGACGGAACCCAGATCCTTCAACTGCCTACAAAGAGGCAATTCGAGCCGTAGAGGCAGTAGCCAAGCCCGTGGTTACTCCTGATGATTCGGACGCCACGCTTGGAAAGATCATCCAGGCACTTCGAGACAAACCAGAAAAGTGGAACGTGATTCTCGATCAGGGCACTGTCGAGCAGGTGGCAAATATGGCTTCACTGGTTTGGAAGGGCCAACTCGATCGTCATGGCACTGACGATCCCGCAGCTCCTCTCAATGTTTCGCAGGAGGAGGCTGATGCCGCCGTTCACATAGCTATCTCTCTGACTCGGTTGTTTTCCAGCGGTGGAATTACCAGGGTTCTGCAATAGCGACGGGCTTCCCTTAACTGTCACAGCCCGAGCGTTTTCCCGATGATCTCTTTCATGATCTCGTCGGTGCCGCCGCCGATGGGGCCTAGGCGGGCGTCGCGGACGGCTCGCTCTATGCCGTACTCGCGCATGTAGCCGTAGCCGCCGTGGATTTGGAGGGATTGGTCGGCTATGTCTAGGACGGCTCGTTGGGTTAGGAGCTTGGCCATCGAGACCTCTTGGATGCAGTCTTGGCCTTCGTGAAAGAGACGGAGGGCGTTGTAGGTGATGGCTCGGTTGGTCTCGGCGAGGGTGGCCATCTCGGCTACTTGGTGGCGGATCGCCTGGAACTTGCCGATCGGGCGGTCGAAGGCTTCACGCTCTAGGGCGTAGGCGACGGTGACCTCGATGAGTCTCTGCATGGCGCCTACTGCTCCGATCGCCATCAGCAGGCGCTCCCAGGCGAAGTTGGCCATGATCAATTTGAAGCCCCCGTTTTCCTCTCCCAGGAGGTTCTCGGCGGGGACCTCGACGTCGGAGAAGGAGATTTCGCCGGTGTCGGAGGAGTGCCAGCCCATCTTCTCCAGCTTGCGGCTGACCTCGTAGCCGGGCATCTCGCGCTCGAGGACGAGGAAGGAGATGCCGCCGTGGCCGCCCTCCTCACTGGTTTTGCAGGCGCAGACGAGGAAGTCGGCGCGGACGCCATTGGTGATGAAGGTCTTGGCGCCGTTGACTACGTAGGTGTCGCCGTGGCGCTTGGCCGTGGTGGCGAGGGAGGCGACGTCGGAGCCGGCGCCGGGCTCGGTGATCCCGAGGGCGCCGATCTTCTCGCCGGCTACCCCGGCGGGCAGCCAGCGCTGCTTCTGCTCCTCGGTGCCGAACTTGAAGATCGGCGGCATCGCGATCGAGGTGTGGGCGTTGAGGCCGGCAGCGACGCCGCCAGAGCCGCCCGAGCGGGCCAGCTCCTCGACCCAGACCGCGTCATGGAGGTGGGTGCCTCCCTGACCGCCGAGCTCCTCCGGGAACTTCAGCCCGAGGAAGCCGAGCTCGGCGCAACGGCCGAACAGCTCCCGCGGGAATTCGCGCGCCGCCTCCCACTCGTCGACGTTGGGGGCGATCTCTTTCTGGACGAAGCGGGCGACGGTCTGCCGCAGCTCCTCGTGCTCCTCGCCGAACGGCGGCAGGGTGGCGCGGGCTCCCGAGTCCTTGACGACGGTCATCCCTGGTCCTCGTCGGTGACGCCGTCCTCGACCGCCCGCGCCGACGCCTGCCAGTCCTCGAGCATCTTGTAGCCGCGACCCTTGTGGTCGAAGCCGAGCAGGTCGCCTTGGGGGTTCTTCTTGCCGCCGTGGTGGTAAGCGCGGACCTCGGCGATCTTGCCGTCGCGGATGAGGAAGAACTCGGCGCCGCGGTCGAGCCGCCGCTCGTTCTTCTCGGGATCGCGCCAGGTCATCGTCCACTCGATCGCCACCTGGTCGCCCTGCTCGACCAGGTTCTCGATGTACCACTGCGCGTCGATGTGCTCGACGCCGAAGGCGGCGTAGCGCCCGATCGTCTCGGCGCCCTCGTGCGGGGCGAGGCGCGTGTAGTAGTGCGTCGCGTCCTTGGTGAAGTGCGCCGAGACCGCCTCGGCGCTGCCCTTGTTCAAGTCCTCGTAGTAGGCGCGAACGCGCTCGGTTCCAGTCACGGCGCAAAGGTGGGCGCGATAATTTGCAGACAACGCGTGTCTTGTGACATCTTTCTCGGTACCGTCGAAAGCATGAGGAGAACGATGTGGTCTGACAAGCGACTGGACGATCTGGCGACGAAAGTTGACGCGGGTTTCGAGCGGCTCGATCGAGACATCCGCGATCTGCGGACGCTCATGGTCCAGCTCTGGGGGTCCACGATCATCGGTTCCCTGGGGATCATCGCCACGCTGTTGGCGACCCGCTAGCCCTACAGCCCGTAGCTGCGACCAATCACGTCGAGCATGACCTCGTCGGTGCCGGCGCCGATGCGGTTGAGGCGGACGTCGCGGTAGGCGCGCTCGATCTCGTACTCCTTCATGTAGCCGTAGCCGCCGAGGATCTGGACGCACTCGTCGGCGACCTCGCAGGCGATGCGGGAGGCGTAGAGCTTGGCCATCGTGATCTCGCGCACCGGATACTCGCCGTTGCCGAAGCGCCAGGCGGTCGCGTAGGTGAACTGCTTGGCGGCCTCGATCTTCGTCGCCATCTCGGCGAACTTGTGGCGGATCGCCTGGAACTTGCCGATCGGGCGGCCGAAGGCTTCGCGCTCCTTCGCGTACTCGAGGGTCTTTTCCATCATCCGCTCGGCCCCCGCGTGGCAGCCGGCGGCGGCGACCAGGCGCTCGCCCTGGAGCTCCCAGGCGATGTGGTAGAAGCCCTTGCCGACCTCGCCGAGGACGGCATCGGCCGGGACGCGGACGTCTTCGAAGGCGAGTTCGCCGGTGTCGGAGGCGTGCATCCCCATCTTCTCCAGCTCGGCCGAGACGGTGAAGCCGGGGACCTTCTCGCCGTTCTCGTCCTTCAAGTCGACGACGAAGAGGGTGATGCCGGCGTGGCGCTCACCCGGGTCGGTCTTGCAGACGAGGACGATGAAGTCGGCCCGCGGCCCGTTGGTGATGAAGGTCTTGGAGCCGTTGATCACGTATTCGTCGCCGTCGCGGATCGCGGTGGTGCGGATCCCGGCGACGTCGGAGCCGGCGCCCGGCTCGGTGATCCCGAGGCTGGCGATCGTCTCGCCCTTCAGCCCCGGCTCGAGGTACTTGCGCTTCTGCTCCTCGGTCCCCAGCAGGTGGATGGGGGGGAGGGTCATGTCGGTCTGGACCGCGAAGGCCATGTTGGTGCCGCCAGAGCCCGAGTAGCTCATGCACTCGGCCCGGACCAGCGAGTAGAAGTAGTCGCCGCCCTGGCCGCCGTACTCCTCCGGGAAGCAGAGGCCGAGGTGGCCGAGGTCGCCGGCCCGCTTCATCATCTCGGTCGGCCAGTAGGTCTCCTCCCACTCGTTGCGGTGGGGCCAGAGCTCCTTTTCGACCCAGGACTGCATCGACTCGCGCAGGTCTTCGTGATCCTGGCTGAAGATGAAGTGCTTGCGCCCGGACTGGAAGTCGGGCTTGATGACGCTGGAGCCGTTGCCCGTAGCGGTGGTCATTGAGTCTCTCCCTCTGGTCGTTCCCTCGTGCGAAGTGGACAGTAGCACTTCCCACTTCACCTGATGCTATGGTCCCGGCCGTGAGTCAGGGAGCGAGTCAATGGAGCGGCGAGAAGGTCGCCTACGAGGTCGCAGACGGCGTCGCCACGGTGACGCTGAACGACCCGGAGAAGCGCAACATGCTCTCCGGCCAGATGCTGAGCGAGCTGGTCGAGGCGATGAAGCTGGCGAAAGCCTCCGACGAGGTGCGCGCGGTCGTGCTGACGGGAGCGGGGGAGAAGGTTTTCTGCGCCGGCGCCGACCTCGGCGGGTTCGCCGCCGACGTGCCACTGGTCGCCAAACACTTCGCCTCCGACCTCTTCCTCGAGTTCTTCCGGCTGATGCCGCGGCTCGGCAAGCCCTCGCTCTGCGCCGCCAACGGCCATGTCCTCGCCGGCGGCATGGGGCTGGCCCTCTCCTGCGACCTGGTGATCGCCAAAGAGGGCGCGACCTTCGGCACGCCGGAGATCAATGTCGGCGCCTTCCCCTACATGATCATGTCGATCATCTACCGCAACGTCCCGCGGAAGAAGGTCAACGAGATGATGCTGCTGGGCGAGCGGCTCTCGGCGGAGCAGGCTGTGGAGTATGGGCTCGCCAACAAGGTGGTGCCGGCTGGCGAGTTCGACCTTGCGGTCGCCGAGTGGGCGACCAAGCTCGCCTCGAAGAGCCCGGTGCTGATGCGGCTCGGCCACGACGCGATGTACCGCCAGCAGGACATGGCGCTCGACGACGCGCTCGAGTTCCTCCGCTCTCAGCTTTCGCTCACCTTCACGACCGAGGACATCGTCGAGGGGGTCACCGCCTTCTTCGAGAAACGCGACCCGCAGTGGAAAGGGCGGTAGCCGATGGCGACCGAGGAGAACTCCACCGAGGAGAAGCCCACCAGCCTGCTGCCGGGCACGGCGCCGCTCGCCGACCTGACCGCGCAGCTGCACGCCCGTCGCGAGAAGGCGAAGCTCGGTGGCGGCGAGACCCAGATCGCCAAGCAACACGATCGCGGCAAGCTGACCGCCCGCGAGCGCATCGACGTCCTGGTGGACGAGGGGACCTTCGTCGAGATGGGGATCCACGGTCGGCCGCACTTCGCCCAGCGGGCGATGGACGGGGTCGAGGCGCCCGCCGACGGCGTCATCACCGGCTGGGGCGACGTCGACGGCCGCCCCACCTGCATCGCCGCCTACGACTTCACGGTGATGGCCGGCTCGATGGGGATGACCGGCGAGCTCAAGGTCACCCGCCTGCGCGAGATGGCGCTGCAGAAGCGGATGCCGTTCGTCTGGCTGCTCGACAGCGCCGGCGCCCGCATCCAGGAGGCAACGGGATCGCTCTTCGCCGGCTCCGGCCACCTCTTCCGCGAGGAGGTCGAAATGTCGGGCGTGATCCCGATGGTCGCGGCGATGATGGGGCCGTGCGCCGCCGGGACCGCCTACATCCCGGCGCTCTCGGATTTCGTGCCGATGGTCTCCGGCCAGGGAGCGATGGCGCTCGCGGGGCCGCACCTGACCAAAGCGGTGACCGGCGAGGACATCTCGATGGAGGAGCTCGGTGGCGCCAAGGTCCACTGCCGCAAATCAGGCGTTGGGGATCTCGAGGTCGCCGACGACGAGGAGTGCATCGCCTCGGTCAAGAAGTACCTCTCCTACTTCCCGGCCAACTGCGAGGAGCGGCCGCCGGTCGTTGACGTCTCCGACCCGATCGAGCGCGCCTCCGAAAAGCTGATGGAGATCGTCCCCGAGTCCTCGCGGCAGCCGTACGACATGTACGACGTGATCCGCGAGATCGTCGACGACGGCGACTGGTTCGACCTGAAGCCGAAGTTCGCCAAGAACGTGATCACCTGCTTCGCCCGCTTCGGCGGGCAGCCGGCCGGGATCGTCGCCAACCAGCCGAAGCAGCTGGCCGGCACGCTCGACAACGACTCGGCTGACAAGGCGGCCCGCTTCATCAACCTCTGCGACGCCTTCAACATCCCGCTCGTCTTCCTCCAGGACGTCCCCGGCTTCATGGTCGGCTCGAAAGTCGAGCACGCGGGGATCATCCGCCACGGGGCGAAGATGCTCTACGCGGTCAGCCGCGCCACGGTGCCGAAGGTGACCGTCGTCGTCCGCAAGGCCTACGGGGCGGGCTACTACGTGATGTGCGGCAAGGCCTACGAGCCGGACCTGATCGTCGCCTGGCCCGGGGCCGAGATCTCGGTGATGGGCGCCGAGGGGGCGGTCAACATCATCGGCCGCTCGGCGATCGAGGCCTCCGACGACCCCGAGGCGACCCGCGAGGCGATGCTGAACGCGGTCCGCCAGAACATCGACCCCTACATCGCCGCCGGCAACGCGGTGATCGACGACATCATCGACCCGCGCGAGACCCGGCCGACGATCGCCAAGGCGCTGCGGATGGCGCGCAACAAGCACGTCGAGAAGCCGAAGAAACGACACGGCGTCATGCCGGTCTAAGGGGGGAAGCCATGAGCTCGTTCGACGACCCGGTGATCATCAGCTGCTCGATCAGCGGCGTGATCGCCAACCGCGACCAGTGCCCGGCGATCCCCTACACGCCGGAGGAGTACGCGGCGGAGGCGCGGCGCGCGGTCGACGAGGGCGCCTCGCAGATCCACATCCACGCCCGCAAACCGGACGGCACCCCCTCCTACGAGGTCGAGGACTTCCAGGCGATCACCGAGGCGATCCTCGCCGAGGTCGGCGACGTGATCGTCAACTACTCGACCGGGGCGATGGGGATACCGAAAGAGAAGCGGCTCGAGTACCTGCGCGCCTGCCGCCCAGACGTCGCCGCCCTGAACATGAGCTCGATGAACTACGCGAAGTACTCGCGACGGCGCAAGGACTTCGTCTTCAAGGCGGTCTTCGAGAACAGCTTCGACACGATCATCGAGTTCCTCACCGCGATGAAAGAGCTGGGGATCAAGCCCGAGCACGAGTGCTTCGACTCTGGCCACGTCGCCAACCTCGACCCCCTGATCGACATGGGGCTGCTGGAGCCGCCGCTGCAGATCTCACTGGTGATGGGGGTGACCGGCGGCATCCGCGCGACCCCGCGCAACGTCACCCTGATGTCCGACCAGATCCCCGGCGGCCCGGAGGGGCCGAACCAGTGGCAGGTGATCGGCATCTCCCGCGACCAGTGGAAGCTGCTCGCCTCCTCGCTGGTGCTGGGCGGCAACGTCCGCGCCGGGGTCGAGGACAACCTCTACCTGCCGAACGGCGAGATGTGCAAGTCCAACGGCGAGCTGATCGCCAAAGCGCGACAGATGGCCGAAGACATCGGCCGCCAGCCGGCCAGCGTCGCCGAGGCGCGGGAGCTGCTGGGGGTCCCGAAGCGTGAGCGCGCTGCCACTTAGCGACGTCAAGGTCCTCGACCTCACCCGCCTGCTGCCGGGCGGCTTCTGCTCGCTGCTGCTGGCCGACCGCGGCGCCGAGGTGCTGAAGGTCGAGGACCCCGGCATGGGCGCCGACCTCCGCTGGGCGCCGCCCTACTACGGCTCCGACGAGCAGCAGGCCCTCGGCACCCGCTCCTCGCTCTACCTCTCGCTCAACCGCGGCAAGCGCTCGGTCCGCCTCGACCTCAAGAACGAGCAGGGGAGGGAGGCATTGCTCCGTCTCGTCGCCGACCACGACGTTGTCCTCGACGGCTTCCGCCCAGGTGTCCTCGACAAGCTCGGCGTCGGCTACGAGCGCCTGCACGAGGCGAATCCGCGCGTCGTCTACTGCGCGATCACCGGCTACGGCCAAGACGGGCCCTACGCTCAGCGCGCCGGCCACGACATGAACTACCTCGGTCTGGTCGGCCTGCTCGGCTTGACCGGTGCCAAGGACGGACCGCCGGTGCCGTCGGCCGGCCAGATCGCCGACCTCGGCGGCGGCGCCCTGATGGCCGCCTTCGGGGTGATGGCGGCGCTGCACGAGCGCGAGCGCTCCGGCGAGGGGCAGATGGTCGACATCTCGATGGCCGACGGCGCTCTCTCCTGGCTGGCGATGGTCGCCGGCCGCTACTTCTGCGACGAGGAGGTGCCGCGACGCGGCGAGCAGATGCTCGCCGGCGGTGCCCTCTGTTACCTGCCCTACGAGGCGGCCGACGGCTGGGTCACCTGCGGCGCCCTGGAGCCGAAGTTCTGGGCCGCCTTCTGCAACGGGGTCGACCGTCCCGACCTGATCGAGAAGCAGTTCGAAGCGCCGGGCTCGGAGGCCTGGATGCAGGTCGCCGCGGTCTTCCGCTCCCGCAGCCGCGAGGAGTGGAAAGCGTTCAACGACGAGCGCGACTGCTGCATCGAGCCGGTCCTCGACCTCGACGAGGCGCTCGACTCGGAGCTGGTGCGGGCGCGGGGGATGGTCACCGAGATCGAGCAGCCGGAGCTGGGGACGGTGCGCCAGCTCGGCAACCCGGTGAAGCTGAGCCGCACCCCCGCCGACCCGACCCGCCCGGCGCCCGCGTTCGGCGAGCACACCGACGAGGTGCTGGCGGAGGCCGGCTACTCGGAGGCCGAGATCGCGGCGATGAAGGAGTCCGGCGCCGCCGCCGGTCCCGCCGCCGCGCCGCAGGGGGAGTTCCGCGCATGAGCGCCGACGGCACCAACGGCACCGCGACGGGCGGCGACGGCCTGCTGCGGATGCGCGAGCTGGCCGCGGCTTCCGGCGTGCCGGGCCCGACGATCAAGCACTACCTGCGCGAGGGGCTGTTGCCCGAGCCGGTCAAGACCAGCCGCAACATGGCCTACTACCCGCCGGAGTTCGTCGAGCGGATCAAGCTGATCAAGCGCCTGCAGGAAGAGCGGTTCATGCCGCTGAAGGCGATCAAGAACGTGCTCGACGAGGACCCCGAGCGGGCGCGGGCGATGCTCGAGCTCGGCGATCAGATCCTCGACCGGGCGCTGGCGGGAGAGCGCTCCCGCACCAGCGCCGCCGAGGTCCGCAAGCGCTACGGGGTGCCCAAGGAGGTGCTCGACCGCCTCGCCGAGATCGGCCTCCTCACCCCGAACAGCCGCGGCTACACGCCCTCGGACGTGCAGATCATCGAGGCGATCAGCAGCTTCCGCGCCGGCGGCTACGACGAGCAGATCGGCTTCACCGTCTACGACACCCTGCGCTACAAAGCGGCGCTGGAAGAGCTGGTCCGCCAGGAGGTCGACGTGGTGATGGAGCGGCTCGCCGGCGAGGTGCCGCCCGAGCGGGTGGTCGAGTTGCTCGAAGCCGGTGCCCAGCCGCTGAAGGACTTCATCGCCGCCCTGCACACGAAGCTGATGGTCGCCGAGCTCGAGCGCCGGCGCTAGTAGGCGCCGCGGGCGCTGCTGCCGAGCTGTTCGCGCTCGGTCGCGATGTCCATCAGCAACGTCGTCGCTCCCAGCTCACGCGCCACCCGCTCCGACTCGTCGAAGGCCTCGTCGACGCCATCCACGCCGGCGGCCGCGCGGGCGCGCGCCAGCGTCAGCACCGCCACCGGGTAGCTCCAGAGCATTCCTCGCTCGCGGGCGACTCGGGCGGCTTCTTCGGCAACCTCCAGCCCCTCCTCGACCCGGCCCACGCCGAGCAGGGTGCGGGCGCGCAGCTGTCCCCGCCAGCCCTCCATCTCGCCGCCGTTGTCCATCGCCTCGCGGTAGAGCCGCTCGGAGGCTTCGATCGCTTCCAGCGCCCCCTCGTTTTCTTCAGCGATCAACTGCACCCAGGCGAGGTTGGAGAGAGCGAGGCTGCGGGAGAAGACGTCGCCCAGCCGATCGGTCAGCTCGACGTTGCGGCGGGCGATCGCCAGTGCCGCCTCGGGGTCTTTGCGGAAGACCAGGCTCGCCTGGTTGCTCCGAACCCAGCTCGCGGTCTCCGGATCGTCTTCCTCCAGCGCCGCGATTAGAGCCTGGTCGAAGAGCTCTTCGGCCTCGTCGAATTCGAGCCGCTCGCGGCGAATCATCCCTTTGCCCATCAGGCCCCAGGCGATCGGGCTGCCGAGGATGATCCCGGAGCCGACGCTGCCGTCGTCGCCGACGATCTCCAGCATCTCGTCGAGGATCCGCTCGAACCCCTCGAAGTCGGCGGTGCAGAGGAAGGCATACGCGCCGGCGCCCCGCACCGCTGCCCGCAGGTGCCGATCATCGGTCTGATCGGCAAGCGCGACCGTCTCGCGCACCGCCTCGATCCATTCGGGCCCGTAGTGGGGGAGGCCCGGCCGCACCGCGGTTGCCACCTTCAAGAGGACCAGCGAGTGGAGGTCGTTTTGGCGCTCGGCGATCTGCGCGGCTTCGTCGGCGAGCCGGGCTTCTTCCTCCCGGCTCATCCCCACCCGCCAGGCGTACTGCAGCTGCAGCAGCCGGGAGTGGATCGCCAGGGACGCGACCTCCTCGTCCTCCTCCAGCTCGCCCGTCAGCTCCATCACGTCGTGCCAAAGCCGCAGCGCGTCGTGCGGCCGGCTGTGGCCGGCCCAGTGCGCCGCCCGGGCCGACCAGCGGGCGGCTTCCAACGGCTGACCTCCCTGGCGCAGGTGGTCGGCGATCAGCGCCGCCAGCTCGTCCCAGCGGTCGCCCGGGTTGAGCGCGACCAGCGCCTGCGCGGCGGCGGCATGCGTGCGCGCCCGCTGTTCGGCGAGCTGGGTGCCGTAAGCAACCTCGCGGGTCAGCGGGTGGCGGAAGGCGAGCAGGCGCTGCGGGTAGATCTCGGCTTCGTAGAGAAAGCCGCCGTCGATCAGCTCGCGCAAGGCGCCCTCCATCTCCTCCTCCCCGAGCCCGGCGGTCATCGCCAGCGCCTCGCCGCTCACCTCCTTGCCGAGCACCGAGGCGACCTGCAGTAGCTGCTTGGAGTCGGCGTCGAGCCGGTCGATCCGAGCCGCCAGCACGGCCTGCACGGTGACCGGGACGCCCGCGTCCTCGATCGGGCGCGCCAGCCGGTAGGCGCCGCGCTCGCCGACCAGGTAGCCCGACTCGGCCAGCTCGCGGACGATCTCCTCGATGAAGAACGGGTTGCCGCTGGTGCGCTCGTGGATCGGCTCGTCGAGCCCGTCGAGCGAGGGGTCCTGGCCGGCGAGGTCGCGCAGCAGCTCGCGGGTGTCCTCGCGCCGCAGCGGCGCCAGCTCCAGCGCCTGCCAGCAAGGAGTCTCCGCCCAGGGCGGGGTGTACTCGGGCCGGTAGTTGGCGAGGACCAGCGTCCGGGTCCCGCCGAAGCCGTCGATCAGCCCTTCGATCATCGCCTGGCTGCCCTCGTCGACCCAGTGCAGGTCCTCGAAGACCAACATCAGCGTCTTCTTGCGGGCGGGGTTGCCGACCAGCTTGCAGAGGACATCGGCAAGGGCCCGCTGGCGCGCCTCCGGGCTCATCTGCGGAACCGGCCGGTCGGGGTCGGGGACGCCGAGGAAGTCAAAGAGCAGCGGCAGGTCCTCGGCGAAGGAGGTGTCGATCAGCAGCGACCGGCCGGCAATCTTCTCCCGCGCCGTTTGCTCGGCGTCGTTGTCGCCGATCCCGAAGAAGGCGCGCAGCATCTGCAGGATCGGCATGAACGGGATCGACTTTCCGTGCGCTTGCCCTTGCGCCTCGAAGACCTCGGTGCCCTCGCTGCGGCAGCGCTGAACGAACTCGTGGTAGAGGCGGCTCTTGCCGATCCCGGGTTCGGCGACGACCCCGATCGCGCTGGCGTCGCCGCCCTTCGCCTGCCGCAGTGCCTCCTCCAGCCGCTCGATCTCCCCCTCGCGGCCGACGAAGCTGGAGAAGCCGCGCTCCTGGGCGAGGTCGAGCCGCGTCCGCGCCTGGCCGACTCCGGCCAACTCGAAGACCTGCACCGGCCGGCTCGCTCCCTTGATCTCGAACTCGCCGAGGTCGCGCAGGTCGAGGTAGCCGCGGGCGAGCTCGGCGGTGTGCTCGGTCAGGTAGGCCTTGCCGGGCTCGGCCAGGGACTCCATCCGCTGCGCCAGCCCGACCGTGTGGCCGATCGCGGTGTAGGAGCCGCCGCCCTCGCCGATCGCGCCGGCGACCACCTCGCCGGAGTTGATCCCGATCCGGGTCGAGAAGTTGAGGCCCTTGGCGCGGCGCAGCTCGGCGGCGTACTCGGAGACGTCGTCGAGCATCTGCAGGGCCGCGTAACAGGCGCGCTGGGCATGGTCCTCATGGGCGATCGGCGCCCCGAAGATCGCCATGATCCCGTCGCCGGTGAACTTGTCGACGGTCCCCTCGAAGCGGGTCACCGTCTCCGCCAGCAGCGAGAAGAAGCGCTGCATGATCTTGCGCCACTCCTCCGGGTCCTCCTGCTCGGCGAGGTCCATCGAGCCGCTGACGTCGGCGAACAGGACCGTCACCTGCTTGCGCTCGGCATCGTCCTTCGTAGCTTCGTTCACGACGTCACAAAGGTTACGCCCCCTGATTCGGGTTGAGGGGCCGGGGTCGACGGCCATGTAGCCTCGCTCCCATGCGATCGGTCCTCATCACCGGTGCCTCGACCGGGATCGGTCGCGCCACGGCGCTGCGCCTCGACAGCAACGGCTGGAAGGTCTTCGCAGGGGTGCGCAAAGAGGAGGGCGCCGCTTCGCTTCGCGCCGAGGCCTCCGACCGGCTCGCGCCGGTGACCCTCGACGTCACCGACGCCGCCCAGATCGCCGCTGCGGCCGAGCTGATCGAGCGCGAGACCGAGGGCGGGCTGGACGGCCTTGTCAACAACGCCGGCATCGCCGTCCCGGGTCCGCTGGAGACGGTGCCGCTGGAGGACCTGCGCCACCAGCTCGAGGTCAACCTGATCGCCTATGTAGCGATGACGCAGGCGCTCCTGGGCGAGATCCGCCGCGCCGAAGGCCGCATCGTCTTCCTCAGCTCGATCGGCGGCCGGGTCGCCTTCCCCTTCGGCGGCCCCTACCACGCCTCGAAGTTCGCGACCGAGGCGATCGGCGACGTCTTCCGCCAGGAGCTGCGCCCCTGGGGGTTGAAGGTCTCGATTATCGAGCCGGGCTCGATCGACACGCCGATCTGGGAGCGCGGCCAGCGCCGCGGCGACGAGATCGAGGCGAAGGCGCCGAAGACCAACCAGCTCTACGGAGCCGCGCTCGACAAGTTCCGCAAGGTGATCGAAGACACCGCCGAACGCGGGATTCCGCCGGAGAAGGTGGCGAAGGCGATCTCGCACGCCCTTGAATCGCCGCGGCCCAAGAGCCGTTATCTCGTCGGCCTCGACGCGAAGGTGCAGGCACGATTGAAACCGCTGATCCCCACGGCAGTATTCGACCGGATCGTCGCCCGCCAGCTCAACCTCTAGAGCCGTCAGAGCGTCCCGAGCGCTCATATACTGGGGCAGCCGATTGACTGGTCAATCAACCGAAGGGCCTGCGTAGTGCGTGTAGCTGCCGTACAGCTGAACTCAAACGGGGACAAGGAG
>JBQCHW010000138.1:0-6004 GCA_051954315.1 Solirubrobacterales bacterium | reverse complement strand
CGGAGAGCGATTCTTCGATGTGGTCGAGCTGCTCGACCACCGCCTCGGCGCCGGTCTCGCCCTCCTCGGCGAGCTGCGCCATTTTCCCGCGCCGGGCGCGCACGAGGGCGAACTCGGCCGCGACGAAGAAGCCGTTGACCGCGATCAACAGCAGAAGCAGGACGAGCAGCAGGACGCTCATCGTCTATGCGGCCCGGTACTTCGGGCTGGGACGTCCTCGGCCATGCAGCTTTCTGAATATAGCTATCCGTCCGCCGGATCCGCCGCAACTAAGCGGCCGGGGGTGGGATATTGAGTTGACGATGCGAGTCGCAACGCTCAGCGAGGTTCTCGAAGAGGTCGTTCATCTGGGCGAGGCGACAGGCATGGAAGAGCACGCTCATGAGCTGCGAGGGGAGCTCGAGGGGCGGCTGGCGACGGTGCGGGCGGCGGTCTCCGGGACCGGCTCACCCCGGGTGATCGCGCTGCAGCGGCTCAACCCGGTTCGGGTCGCCGGCTTCTGGATCCCGGAGATGATCTCGATCGCCGGCGGCCTCGACGTCGCGGGCGATCCCGGGCTGCAGCCGCCCAAGGTCAGCTGGGGCGAGCTCGAAAGCCTGCGCGCGGACGTGATCGTGGTGATGCCGCAGGTGCCGCTGGAGGACGCGCGGGCGCAGGCGATGGAGCACTGGGAGCGGATCGTCTCCCTCGGCGCGACGCGTCTCTACGCGGTCGACGGGACCCTCTTCTCCGACCCCGCCCCACGCCTCGTCGACGGCGTCGAGCTGCTCGGCCACCTCCTCCATCCCGACCTGGTCGACCCGCCGGGTGCGGTCGAGTTCACGGCCCTGCGGGCGCCGGTGACGCGGCCGGCCGCGGACGTTTAGTCGGCGCCGAGCTACGCGACAGCGAGCGAGCCGACCACCGCGAGCGCACCGACAGCGACCATCGCCGCGATCTCGAGAGCGCGGCGGTTGGGACCGAGCATCCCTTTCTCGCCGGCGACGATCGCGCCGGCGCAGATAACGCCGCCGATCAAGCCTCCGATATGGCCACCGATGCTGATGTGGGGATAGATGAAGGTCCAGGCGAGGTTGAAGACGATGAGGAAGCCGATCTCGCTGGCGAGGGTGTCCATCCCCCTGCCGCGGGCGATGATGAACGTGGCACCGGCAAGTCCGAAGACCGCCCCCGAGGCACCGTAGGTGAGCGCGTTCGGGTCGAGCACAATCGCACCGAACGACCCGGCCAGCAGCGAGGCGAAGTAGAGAGCGAGGAAACGTGGCGTTCCCAGGGCCGGCTCCAGCAGACGGCCGAGCACCAGCAGCAGGAACATGTTGAAGCCGATGTGGAAGAGCCCGCCGTGGAGGAACCCGCTGGTTACAAGGCGATACCACTCGCCTTCAGCCACAGAGGGCCCGAACAGGCAGAAGTCGGCGATGAATCTGTTCAGCGGGACGGTGAAGAACCCGCCTGAACCGTTGAGGACCTCGACCAGGTACACGACGACGTTGATCGCGATCAGGACGTAGGTCGAGGGCGTTGCCTCGAACCCGCTCGGCGTCCCCGTCGGATTCCGCACCACCCGCGTGCGCTGGCTGGCGCACTCCGGGCAGCGCATCCCGACCGGGGTCGGCGTCATGCACTCGGGGCAGATCGGGCGCCCGCAGGAAGAGCAGGAGACGCGCGTCTCGCGGTTGGGGTGGCGGTAACAGGTCTCGGTCTCGGTGGTGCCCATCGGACTGCGGAGCCTACAATCGCGCCCGATGGAGCCCGCCAGCCCCGCCCGCCTCTACGCCTCCGTCGCCGGCGCGCTCCTCGTCGTCCTCGGGATCGTCGGCTTCTTCTACGACGCCTCCTTCACGTCGCTCGACGATCTCCAGCCGGCCCTGGGGACGATCGACGTCAACGCCTGGGTCAACCTCTTCTACGTGCTCACCGGAGCGATCGGGGTGCTGATCGCCGGCGTCGCCTCACGGCAGTACGCCCTGCTCGTCGGCCTCCTCTACACCCTGCTGGGGATCTTCGGCCCCGGCACCGAGTGGCTGCACCTCACGATCGGCGTCCTTGGCCTCGCAGCCGCAGCAGGAACTCCCAGCGGGAAGCCGCGGCGTCGCTCAGAGGCGCGAGCGAAGGCCGCTCGCCAGCGCGCGTAGGCCGCTGCCGCTGCTCTGGCGGCTGCGGCGGCGCATCTCCAACAGGACCAGGGCACCGGTGGCGGCGCTCCCCGCGCCGACGGCGACGACCGGGCGGACCCAGTTGCGCGGATCGCGCAGGGCGCGCAGCTCTTCCTCGGAGAGCTCTTCGGCCCAGTCGGAGAGCTCCGCGGCGGCGGCCTCGGTGATCGCCGCCATCGTGTCGGCGAAGCGGCCGGAGAGCCGCTCCGGCGGCTCGATCGGGCGCAGGGCATCGGACAGCAGCGCCTCGACGTCCCAGGTCGACCCGCTCAGGGTTTCACTCGCGTCCTTCATCTTCCATCTCCTCTTGGAGCTGTTTGATCGCGCGATGGATCAAGACCTTGGTGGCGCCGTCGGTGCGGCCCAGCGCCCGGGCGATCTCGCGATTGTCCATGCCGAGGGCGAAGCGCATGATCAGCGCCTCGTGGCGGTCGTCCGAGAGGTGCTCGAGGTGCGCCATCACCTGCCGCAGCTCCTCGCGGCCCTCGGCGATCGCCTCGGTGTCGTGGCGGGCGGCGATCGGGTCGGCGTTCTCCAGCGGCGTCTGCGGCCGGCGCGAGCGGTCGCGGTAGTAGTTGGAGGCGAGGTTGTGGGCGATCCGGATCACCCAGGGCCGCAGCGGCCGGCCGTCCGACTCCCGCCGCGCCCGGTCGAAGTGACGGTAGGCCTGAAGAAAGGCCTGCTCGGTCAGGTCCTCGGCGTCGTGGTGGTTGCCCACCCGGTAGTAGGCGTAGGAGTAGACGTCGCGCAGATGCTCGCGGTAGAAGTCCTCGAAGGCGCGATCGAGCTCGGCCTTGGCCGCCGGAGCCAGCTCGGCCGGCTCGACGTTCTGCTCGGGGCCGCTCACCGCCCAAGCCTACGAGGGATCGGCGAACCGCGCGTGAAGTTCCGCCGATCGCCGGGCTCATCAGGCGGCTCGCTTCTCGCGCTCGACCGCGCGCAGGGTCGCGATCCATTCCTCCGAGTCGCACTCGCCCCGGATCAGCGCCGCCAGGCCGGAGAGGGCCGCGGCCTCGACGCCGCCCGCGGCGACAGCCTCGGCCAGCAGCGGCACCGTGTCTAGGCCCTCGGAGGCCTGGCCGATCTTGCTCGGGATCTCCTTCGCCGGAGTGCCGGTTCCGAGCAGCTCGCCGGCACGGCGGTTGCGGCCGGTCGGGGCCATCATCGTCGCGGTCAGGTCGCCGACCCCGGCGAGACCGGCAAAGGTCTCGAGCTCGGCGCCCTGGCGCAGCGCATAGTCGATGCACTCGCGCCAGATCGCCGCGACCGCGATCCCGGCGGCGTTGAGCCCGTGCGGCTCGGCGGCCGCGGCGGCGAGGGCGGCCGCGTTCTTGGCCGCGCCGGCCATCTCGACGCCGGTGACGTCGTGGGAGCGCTCGCAGACGAGGCCGGCGCGGTGGAAGACCTCGCCGACCTGGGTCCGCAGCTCCTCGTCAGCGGAGCCGAGGACGAGGGCGGCCGAGCCGGAGACCGCCTCGCGGGCGTGGGCGGGGCCGCCGAGGCAGGCGATCCCGCGCGCCCGCACCCGCTCGCCGACGTAGTCGGAGGGCAGGACCCCCTGGGGGGCGATCAAGCCCTTGGTCAGCATCAGCACGGCGCTACGGGAGCTGACCCGGTCGGCGATCGCGCCGACCGCCTGCGGCAGCTGGGCGGAGGGGATCGCGAGGCAGATCAGGTCGAGACCGGCGAGCTCGATCGAGGAGGCGGGCCGGACGTCGATCGCCTCCGGCAGCGGCACCCCCGGCAGGTAGCGCTTGTTCTCGCCGTCGGCGAGCATCTCCTCGGCCCGCTCCGGCGTCCGCGCCCCGAGCTGGACCTCGAGGCCGCCGCGGGCGAGCAGGACCGCAACCGCCGTCCCCCAGCTGCCGGCGCCGATCACCGCGGCGCGGCGCATCGGCGGCAGTCCGCCGAGATCTTCCCACTGCAGCAGGACGTTGGGCCAGATCCGGGCGGTCACCGTTTCCGCCAGCGCCGGCGAGGGCTCCTCGGCGCGCGGGAAGGTCATCGGCGGGCCGAGGCGGACCTTGCACTTGCGCGGGCGGATGCGCCAGCCGCGGCGGACGTGTTCGGTCCCGAGCACCGCGGTCGGGATCACCACCGCCCCGGTCTGCAGGGCGAGGCGGCCGACCCCGCGCTTCGGGTTGGCAAGCGTGCCGCGCCGGATCCGGGTGCCCTCGGGGAAGATGCAGACGGCGCCGCCGCGTTCGGCGATCATCCGCGCGGTCAGCATCGCGTCCTCGTCCGACTCCCCCCGCCGCACCGGGAAGGCACCGAGGCGGGAGAGCACCCATCCCTGCCAGCGCTTCTCGAACAGCTCGACCTTGGCCATGTAGTTCATCGGCCGCCGCCAGGGCAGCGTGGCCCCGACGACGAAGGGGTCGAGGAAGCTGCGGTGATTCGCCGCCACGATCACCCCGCCCTTCGCCCACCCATGCTCCCGCCCAAGCCGCGACAACCGAAAGTAGACGAGGAAGAACGGCAGCAGGAACGCACGAGCCACGCAGTACAGCGGCCAGTTGACGCTGTGCTTGCGCGTGTAGGCGTGGTACGAAGCCAGCCGCTCCGCGCTCAAGGGTTCCCGGGTCACGCGTAGCGCTACACGCCCGGGCGTTTCGAGTTACGGCACACCCCCGAGTCAGAAAAGTTCAAATGTGCGCGCCATACGTGCGTTTTTGCCCGACACGATCGGAGGGTGGAGACCGAGTCTGTGAAAAGTCCGCTTGAGGCCGCCTTTTCACGGACTCGCGATGACGACCGGGAGATGGCGACGCTCGCAAGGAGGCAGCATGGGGCGGTTGCCCGACACCAATTGCTTGATCTGGGCTTTCGAAGAGACGCGATCGCGGTTCGCCTGCGCGCTGGGCGACTTCACCAGGTCCATGCTGGCGTCTACTCGATTGCGCCGCGCCCGCTGCTCTCTCGGCAGGGGCACTGGATGGCCGCCGTGCTCGCCTCGGGACCCGACGCGCTGCTGAGCCACCACACCGCCGCCGCCCTCTGGGGCATCCGCGGCTACTCCGGTGGCGCGATCCATGTGACGGTCCCGCACAAGAGCACCTCCACGAAGCGAATTCACAGGCACTTCTCGGTCGTCCCCGATGACGAGCGGGTGGTGGAGGAAGGGGTCCCGGTTACCTCCGTGCACCGGACGATCTTCGACCTGGCGGCTACCGCCTCGGACGATGACGTGGTGGCAATGATCAAGGAGGCCGAATACCTGAACCGCTTCGATCGGCTCTCGCTCCCGGACCTCCTGGCGCGCTATCCGGGGAAACGAGGCTCCCGGAAGGTCCAGTTCGCGCTTCAGCGCATCACCGAAGAGCCGCCGGGTCGCAAACGCTCCAGGCTCGAGACCCGCTTCGCGCCTTTCCTCCGCCGGCACCACCTGCCCCTACCCCGCTTCAACGACTGGATCCTCTTGGGCACCAAGCGCTACCGGGCGGACTGCCACTGGCCGCACCTGCGCCTGATCGTCGAGCTGGATGGTTGGCAGGGCCATTCCTCCCGCTCGGCCTTCCAGGACGACCGCGCTCGGGACCGGGCGCTTCACGCCGCCGGCTTCTCTGTTGTTCACCTGACGTGGAACCAGCTCGACATCGAACCAAACGAGGTCGCCTCTGATCTTCGACGGTTGCTCTCGGGATAGATAAAGAGAAAAGAAGAAAAGACAGCAACCATCGGGGCCGCACCCACCTCTACCTGCCGAAGCAGAGGTGGGTGCGGCCTCCGCCGCAACCGTTCGCGACTACCAGGATGCTTCGACCAGCCTCCGGAGCTCCGGCCCATCCGGCGGCCGCGGAACGCCCTGCAGCTCCGAGCGCTGCAGCATCGCTTCGACCGCCTCGTCG
>JBQCHW010000137.1:0-7006 GCA_051954315.1 Solirubrobacterales bacterium | reverse complement strand
GGCGATCGCCGAGGCCTGCGAGGAGGCGGCGGCGGAACTGCTCGTCTGCGGCAGCCGGCACTACGGCCCGGTCCTGCGGGTCCTGCTCGGATCGGTCTCGACCCAACTTGCCCACAAGGCGGCCTGCGCGGTGCTGGTGGTGCCGCGACCGCCCAAGCATCCGGAGAAGGGCGATGGAGAGCAGCAGCGCGATCACCAGCTCGCCTAGCGCGGCGGAGGCCGGGGACTTCGTCCTGCCCTTCGAGCGGCTCGGCCGCGGCGACGTCGACTTCGCCGGCGGCAAGGGCGCCAACCTCGGCGAGCTGACCGCGGCGGGGCTGCCGGTCCCGCCGGGCTTTGTCGCCGGCGCCCCCGCCTACGCCGCCTTCTGCGAGGAGACGGGATTGCGCGAGCGGATCGCCGCGCGCCTGGCGGACCTCGACGTCGAGGACACCGCGGCGCTGGAGCGGGCCGCGACGGAGGTCCGCGCGGAGATCGAGCGCGAGCAGATCCCCGCCTGGCTCGCCGACCGCATCCGCGGCGCCTACGCCGACCTCGTCGGCGAGGAGCGCGAGGCGGCGGTCGCGGTGCGCTCCTCGGCGACCGCCGAGGACACCGAGTCGGCCTCCTTCGCCGGGATGAACGAGACGCTCCTGAACGTCCGCGGGGCCGAGGCATTGCTCGACGCGGTGCGCACCTGCTGGTCTTCGCTGTTCGGCGCCCGCACGATCTACTACCGCGCCAAGCGCGGCTTCAGCCAGGCCGAGATGGACATCGCCGTCGTCGTCCAGCGGCAGGTCCGGTCGACCCGCTCGGGGGTGATGTTCACGATCGACCCCTCGACCGGCGAACGCGATCGGCTGGTGATCGAGGGCGCCTTCGGCCTCGGCGAGGCGGTCGTCTCCGGCTCGGTCTCGCCCGACCGCTACATCGTCCTCAAGGACGGCCTGCGGATCGACCGCCGCGAAGTCCGGCGCAAGGAGCTGGCGATCGTCTCCCTGCCCGAGGGTGGCACTGAGGTGCGCCAGCTCTCCGAGGCCGAAGGGCGGCGCCCGGTGCTGAGCGACGAGGAGGTGCGCGGGGTCGCCGCGCTCGGGGTGCGGATCGAGGAGCACTACGGCGCCCCGCAGGACACCGAGTGGGCGTTCAACGAAGGAGGGAGCGTGTGGATGCTGCAGTCGCGCCCGGTGACCACCGCCGGCGGCGAGGCGGCGACGAACGGCGGCGCGCGGGGTCGTGAACTGGTCCACGGCCTCGGCGCCGCCCCCGGCGAAGCGAGCGGCGCCGTCCACCTGATCGCCGAGCTCGACCAGGCGGGCGAGCTGCGGGAGGGCGAGGTCCTGGTCACCCACATGACCGCGCCCGACTGGGTGCCGCTGATGCGCCGGGCGGCGGCGATCGTCACCGACTCCGGTGGCATGACCTGCCACGCCGCGATCGTCTCCCGCGAGCTCGGCATCCCCTGCGTGGTCGGCACCGGCGAAGCGACCAAGGTCCTCCGCGACGGAGAGCTGGTCACCGTAGACGCCGGCGCCGGCCTGATCACCGAGGGCGCCTCGGCAACCCCGGCCGCAGCGGAGACTTCAGCCGGCGTTCGTCCTTTCCGCGGTATAGACCATGAAAAGACGAACGCCGCGGTTGTTACGGGGACCAAGGTGCTGGTGAACCTCTCCGAGCCTTCGCAGCTGGAGCGGGTCGCGGGGCTCGACGTCGACGGGGTCGGGCTGCTGCGGGCGGAGCTGATGGTGGTCGAGGCGCTGGCGGGGACGCACCCGCGGGCGCTGCTCGAGGCCGGCGAAGGCGAGCGGGTCGTCGAGCGGCTTGCCGACTCGCTGAACCGCTTCGCGGCTGCCTTCGCGCCGCGGCCGATCACCTACCGGACGATCGACTTCCGCAGCAACGAGTTCCGCCACCTCGAGGGCGGCGAGCGCTTCGAGCCCGAGGAGGCGAACCCGATGATCGGCTACCGGGGGGCCCTGCGCTACATGCACGAGCCCGACCTGCTGGACCTGGAGCTGCAGGCGATCGAGCGGGTCTGGGCTGGCGGCCACGAGAACCTGCACGTGATGCTCCCGTTCGTGCGGACGCCGCGCGAAGTCGGCGCCTGCCGCGAGATGTTCGAGGACGCCGGGCTCTTCGACCACCGCGGCTTCGAGCTCTGGGTGATGGCCGAGGTGCCCTCGGTCCTCTTCCACCTGCCGCGCTACGCCGAGCTCGGCGTCGCCGGGATCTCGATCGGCTCCAACGACCTCACCCAGCTGCTGCTCGGGGCCGACCGCGACTCCGAGCTGGTCGCCGAGGTCTTCGACGAGCGCGACCGCGCCGTCACCGAGTACATCTCCCAGCTCCTCGCCCGCGCCCACGAGCTCGGGCTGCAGACTTCGATCTGCGGCCAGGCGCCCTCGGTCTACCCCGAGTACGCGGAGCTGCTGGTGCGGGGAGGGATCGACGCGATCTCGGTCAACATCGACGCCGTCGACCGCGCCCGCCGCCTTGTCGCCGCCGCCGAGCGGCGCCTCTTGCTCGACCACGCGCGAACCGAAGGAGGGCCGCGATGAAGGCCTACCAGCTGACCGAATGGGAACACCCCGCCGAGCTGCGCGAGGTCGACGTCCCCGAACCGGGCCCGGGCCAGGTCCTGGTCAAGATCGGTGGCGCCGGCGCCTGCCACTCCGACCTGCACTTGATGGAGTGGCCGCCCGGCACGCTCTCCTTCGACGTCCCGTTCACGCTCGGCCACGAGAACGCCGGTTGGGTCGCGGCGGTCGGGGCCGGGGCCGAAGGAGTCGAGGAGGGCGAAGCCGTCGCGGTCTACGGGCCGTGGGGCTGCGGCCGCTGCCGCGCCTGCCGGCTCTCGGCCGAGAACTACTGCGAGCACCAGGCGGAGATCGGGGCCTTCGGCGGCGGCCTCGGCCGCGACGGCGGCATGGCCGAGTACATGCTGGTCCCGAGCCCGCGCCTGCTGCTGCCGCTCGGCGACCTCGACCCGCGCGACGCCGCCCCGCTCTCCGACGCGGCGCTGACGCCCTACCACGCGATCAAGCGCTCGCTGCACCTGCTGGTCCCGGGCTCGACCGCGGTGGTGATCGGGGTCGGCGGCCTCGGCCACATGGGCGTGCAGATTCTGCGGGTGCTGACTCCCGCTCAGATCATCGCCGTTGATCTATCCGAGGAGAAGCTGCGGCTGGCCGCCGAGGTCGGCGCCGACCACGAGGTAAAGGCCGGCGAGAGCGCGGCTGAAGAGATCCGCGAGATCACGGGCGGCCGCGGCGCCGAGCTGGTCGTCGACATGGTCGGCTCGGATGACTCGATCGCCACCGCCGTCGCGGTCTCCCGGTTCGAGAGCCACTTGACGATCGTCGGCCTCGCCGGCGGCAAATTCGAGTTCGGCTTCGGGGCGCTCCCCTTCGAGGCGCAGCTGAACATCCCCTACTGGGGGACGGCGATCGAGCTGGAGGAGTGCCTGGAGCTGGCGCGGCAGGGGAAGATCCACGCCCACGTCGAGCACTTCAGCCTCGACGACGCCCCGCGCGCGTACGAGAAGATGCGCGCCGGCGAGCTCGACGGCCGCGCTGTGATTACCCCGAACGGCTAGTCGGCGGCGGGCACGCCGTCGACCAGACGGCTCAGCAGCTCGACGTATTCGCGCAGGCGGTGGATCGCCAGGTACCTGTCGATCACCCGCTGCCGCCCGGCCTCGCCCATCGCCTCGGCTCGCGCGGCATCGCCGAGGATCGTCTCGATCGCCGCGGCGCAGGCGGCGAGGTCGCGCGGGTCGCCGATCAGGATCCCGGTCTCGCCGTCGTCGATCTGGTCCTGGATCCCGCCGACGCGGCTGCCGACCACCGACCGTCGCTTCCACATCGCCTCGGCGACGGTGAGCCCAAAGCCCTCGGCGATGCTCTTCTGGACGACGACGTCGGCGCGGCGCTGGATCGCGTTGACCATCGCCCCGTTCTCCTCGATGTCGTGCATCGGCAGGCTGAAGAGGTGGGCGCGGCGGCGGTGCTCGGCGTCGAGGCGGCGCCAGGTCTCGGCGACGTCGCCGTAGACGGCGGCGCCCTCGGGGTCGTCGGAGACGCCGGCGGAGTCGGGGCCGACCAGCGCTAGGTGGACCTCGGGGTCGTCGAGGTGCTCGCTCAGCATCGTCAGCAGGCCGTGCGGGTCCTTGAGCCGGTCCCAGCGCGACACCTGGACGACCAGCTTGGCGTCGTCGGGGACCCGTTCCTCCTGCAGGATCGTCGGCTTGCGCTCGACCCGGCCCGGGGTCCCGTCGGCGCGTTCGAAGACCGGCGCGGCCTCGTGCCCGTCGGGGCTCATCTCGATCGCTCTCAGGATCGAGGCCGTCACCTCGGGGGCGAAGTCCTGGTTCTTCGGCGAGAACGGGTCGATCACCGGCGGCATGCACCAGACCTTCGCCTCGTCGAGACCGTCCCAGACGTACTCGTGGCGGGAGAAGACGTAGGCATCGGCTTGTTCGACGTAAGGGCGGAGGAAGTCCCAGGCGCTGCGGGCGAGGTCGTTGGGGCGGTCGATGCCGATGTGGCAGCGCCAGACGACCTTGAGGCCGCGCTCGCGCAGGGCCGGGACCATCCCCGCGGTCTGCGGGTCGTGCAGGTAGACGACGTCGCCGGACTGCATCAGCGGGGCGAGGGCGTCGCTGTTGGCGCGCAGGACCTGCTCGTAGAGGCGGCGCTCGGCGTCGCCGAGGGGGCCTCCGTCGCCGGCCTCGCCGTGGAGTTGGTTGTGGAGGCGCTTGGTGACGGCGAAGAAGTCGGGCCCCTCGCGCAGGACCACCCAGCGCACGTCGACGCGGGCGTCGCGCGCATAGGGGAGGAGGCAGCGCAGCATCTCGGCGACGCCGCCGCCGCGCGCGGTCGAGCTGATGTGCCAGATCGCGCGGCCGCTGAACTCCTTGGCGGCCCAGCGGGCGACCTGCTCCAGCTCTTCGAATTCCTCGCCGAGCAGCGGGCGGTAGCGCTCGATCGGCTCGGCGTAGATCGGGACGAATTTCGGATCGGCCATCGGCTCGGCGCCCTAGAGGTTCCAGTAGTGGGAGACGTGGGAGGCGGCGCGGGAGGTGACGAGCGGCTCCGGCGCGGCCGAGACCGACTCGCCCTCGCCGGCCAGCGCGGCCATCGTCGCCACCGTCGAGGAGGCGAGGGCGTCGAGGTCGTAGCCGCCCTCGAGCACCGCTCCGACCGGGGCGCCCCATCCCATCGCCGCATCCCGCACCTGGCAGGCCATCTGGGCGAAGGATGACGTCTCCAACCGGCACTCGGCAAGGGGGTCGTCGCGGTGGGCGTCGAAACCGGCGGAGATCAGGACCAGCTGCGGCTCGAACTCCGACGCTGCCGGGATGACGATGTGCTCGAGCAGGGAGAGCCAGACGTCCTCTTCGCTGCCGGCGGGCACCGGCAGGTTGATCGTGTAGCCCTCCCCGGGGCCCGAGCCGGCGTCGCCGAGGGCGCCGGTGCCGGGGAAGATCCCGCCCTGGTGGATGCTGGCGAAGAGGACGTCGGCGCGGCGGCGGAAGATCTCGGCGGTGCCGTTGCCGTGGTGGACGTCCCAGTCGAAGATGAGGACGCGCTCGAGGCCGAGTTCGTCGATCGCCAGGGCCGCGGCGACGGCGACGTTGTCGAAGAGGCAGAAGCCCATCGCCCGTTCGGGCTCGGCGTGGTGGCCGGGTGGGCGGACGGCGCAGAAGCCGACCTCGGCCTCGCCGCGGAGGAGGCAGCGGACCATCTCGCAGGCGCCGCCGGCCGCCCGCAGCGCCGCCTCGTAGGAGGCCTCGCCGGCGAAGGTGTCGGCGTCGATCGGGCCGCCGCCGGAGGCACAGAGGTCGCGGATCCGCTCGACGTGCACGCGCGGGTGCGTGAGCGCCAGCTCCTCCTCGGTCGCTCGCGGCGCCTCGCGCCGCTCCCACCCGAGCCAGTCGCGCTCCCCCAGCGCCGCCTCGATCGCCCGCAGCCGATCCGGCTGCTCCGGGTGCCCGTAGAGCCCCTGCCCCGGATCGTGCTCGAGGCAGGCCGGATGGCTGAAGTAGAGGTTGGCTGCCATCCCGGCCCACCCTAACCCCCGCGGCGTTCGTCCTTTCCGCGGAATACCTCATGAAAAGACGAACGCCGGTCTAGGATCGGAGCGTGAGCAGCGGTTACCCCGCCCATCGGGAAGCCGACGTGGTCCTGCGGGACGGCTCGACCGTGCGGTTGCGGCCGGTGCGCCCGACCGACGAGGCGGCGCTGCGCGAGTTCTTCGCCGGGCTCGACCTCGAGTCCCGCGCCTTCCGCTTCTTCTCCGGCGCGGTCGACGTCGAGCGGGTGGCGGCGGGACTGGCCGATGTCGACTACGCGGCGCGCTACGGCCTGCTGGCGATGCGCGGCGGCGAGCGGATCGTCGGCCACGGCCTCTACGTCGGCGGCCCCGAAGGCCGCGCCGAGGTCGCTTTCGCGATCGCCGCCGAGATGCAGGGGATGGGCCTGGGGACGATCCTCCTCGCCCACCTCGCGGAGGTCGCCGAGGAGCACGGCTACGCGACCTTCGTCGCCGACGTGCTGCCGCAGAACCACCGGATGATCGAGATGTTCCGCGAGAGCGGGCTGCCCACCCAGGTGCGCTCGGACCCGGGGGTGCTGCGGGTGGAGATGCCGACCTCGTTCGCGTCGCCGGCCCGCGAGCGCTTCGAGGACCGCGATCGCCTCGCCGCGCAGGCGGCGGTGCGGGCGGTGCTCGAGCCGGCCTCGGTGGCGCTGGTCGGCGCTTCGCGCAAGGCCGGCAGCGTCGGCGCCGAAGTCCTCCGCAACCTGGTCGAGTCCGGGTTCGGGGGAGCGCTCTACCCGGTCAACCCAGCGGCCGAGGAGATGATGGGAGTGCGGGCCTACCCGAGCCTCGCCGCGGTGCCGGGCGAGGTCGAGCTGGCGGTGATCGCGGTGCCAGCCGTCGCGGTGATCGAGGCGGCGCGCGAAGCGGCGGCGAAGGGGGCGCGGGCGCTGGTCGTCCTCTCGGCCGGCTTTTCGGAGACCGGGGA
>JBQCHW010000136.1:0-2956 GCA_051954315.1 Solirubrobacterales bacterium | reverse complement strand
GAACTCGGCCTGCAGGGAGGAGCCCCAGCCCTCGTACTCCTTCGAGCGCCGCACATAGCCCTGCCAGCGGCTCTGGGTCAGCTTCGTCTTCTTGCCGTTGGCGTCGGTCAGCTCGAAGTCCTCGAGTTTGTCGCGCAGCAGCAGCTCCTCGAGTTCGGACTCGCGCTCCAGGTAGGTCTCCTGGTTGCCCTGTTTGACCCGGTAGAGGGGCGGTTTGGCGATGTAGACGTAGCCGGCCTCGATCAGGTCCGGCATCTGCCGGTAGAGGAAGGTGAGGACGAGGGTGCGGATGTGGGCGCCGTCGACGTCGGCGTCGGTCGCCATCACGATCTTGTGGTACCGCGCGTCCTCGAGGTTGAACTCGTCGTGGACGCCGGTGCCGATTGCGGTGATCAGCGCCTGGATCTCGTTGTTGGCAAGCACCTTGTCGATGCGGCTCTTCTCGACGTTGATGATCTTGCCGCGCAGCGGCAGCACCGCCTGCGTGTTGCGGTCGCGGGCCTGCTTGGCCGAGCCGCCGGCGGAGTCGCCCTCGACCACGAAGATCTCGGCCAGCGCCGGGTCCTTGACCGTGCAGTCGGCGAGCTTGCCGGGCAGGGTCGAGTTCTCCAGCGCTGACTTGCGGCGGGTGAGGTCGCGGGCTTTGCGGGCCGCGTCGCGGGCGCGGGAGGCGTCGATCGCCTTGCTGATGATCCGCCGCGCGTCGCCCGGGTTCTCCTCGAGGTACTCGGCCAGCTTGCGGTTGACCGTCTCCTCGACCAGGCCTTTGATCGGCGGGTTGCCGAGTTTGGTCTTGGTCTGGCCCTCGAACTGGGGATCGTGGAGCTTGACGGAGATCACCGCGGTCAGCCCCTCGCGCACGTCCTCGCCGGCGAGGTTGTCGTCTTTCTCTTTCAGCAACCCTTTGTTGCGCGCGTAGGCGTTCAGGGTCCGCGTGAGCGCCGCCCGGAAACCGGAGAGGTGAGTACCGCCCTCGTGGGTGTTGATGTTGTTGGCGAAGGAGAAGATCGACTCCTGGTAGGACGCGTTCCACTGCATCGCCAGCTCGACTTCGCCGACCTCCTCATCGCCCTCGAAGTAGATGACCTTGCGGTGCAGCTCGTCCTTGTTCTCGTTGAGGTGGCGGACGAAGTCCTCGATGCCGCCGTCGTACTGGAAGGTGACGCTGTTGGTCGCGCCGCGCTCGTCGATCAGTTCGATCTTCAGGCCGCGGGTGAGGAAGGCCGTCTCGCGCAGACGCTCGGCCAGAGTCTGGAAGTCGAACTCGATCTCCTCGAAGATCTCGAGGTCGGGCAGGAAGGTGATCGTCGTCCCGTGGGCTTTCGTCTTCTCGCCCGCGGTGAGGTCGTTCTGCGGCTTGCCGCGCTCGTAGTCCTGCGACCAGACGTTGCCGTCGCGGCTGATCTTCAGGTGCAGTCGCTCGGAGAGGGCGTTGACGACCGAGACGCCGACGCCGTGGAGGCCGCCGGAGACCTTGTAGCCGCCGCCGTCCCCGAACTTGCCGCCGGCGTGAAGGACGGTCAGCACGACCTCGGCCGCGGGCCGCCCCTCTTTCGCCATCGTCTCGACCGGGATGCCGCGGCCGTTGTCCTCGACCGTGCAGGAGTTGTCCGGATGGAGAACGACGCGGACGGCGTCGCAGTGACCGGCGAGAGCCTCGTCGACCGAGTTATCGACGATCTCGTAGACGAGGTGGTGCAGGCCGCGCGGACCCGTCGAGCCGATGTACATCCCAGGGCGTTTGCGGACCGCTTCGAGGCCCTCGAGGACGGTGATGTCCTTGGCGCCATAGGAGTCGCCGCTGGCTTTTTTCTCAGGCAATGAGTCCCTTCCGGTTGACACGAAAAACCCCGACTCCCAGGAGCGCTGGATCTAGCTCGCTCCACCTGGGCCGGGGCATGACGCGAGTTGCCATAAGAATACCAGTTCGATGCCCCGGACCGAGGGCGCCCAAAGTTAAACTTCCCTGCAAATCGTGGAAAAATTGTGCCTAGAAGCGCGCGGAGTTGACGCGAAAGCGGAGCGACTGGGGCGCCTGCTCCCCAACCGCGTCTCGGAGCCGCTGCAAAAGGGTCTCCTGCATCAGGTCGAGCTCCTGTGCCCAGACCGCGTCGGCGCACTCGATCGTCAGCGTTCCCTGACGCTCTGAGGTGGGGGTCGCGACCGCCGCCAGCTGCTCCCCCACCGCCCCCGGCCACGCTGCCTGAACCGCTGCCAGCGGCGTCTTCGGAGCCGCTCGCTGCAGCGCCGCCTGGAACGCGTTCGAGGCCGGGCGGGGGGCGCGGCGCCTGCTCACGCGGCGGCGCTTTCTGTCTGCGGCGGTGGCATCCTGACCACAGTCTCCCGCGCCGCCGCCGGCACCGACTCTTCGTCGGCCGCGGTGATCAGGACCTGCCCGCCGTCGCCGAGCCGGGCCACCAGGCGCTCGCGCCGGCCAGGGTCGAGCTCGCTCATCACGTCGTCGAGGAGGAGCAGCGGCGTCACCTGGCGCGCCGCCAGCAGCGCCTCGCGCTCGGAGAAGAGGAGCGCGAGCAGGCCGGTGCGCTGCTGCCCCTGCGAGCCGTACTTGCGCAACGAACGCCCCGCGGCCGAGAGCTTCAGCTCGTCGAGATGGGGGCCCCAAGAGCTGCGGCCCATGCGGATGTCCTGCTCGCGCCGCTCCTCCAGCCCCTCCCTCAGCTCCTCGGCCGAACCCTCCGCCCGCGGGGCGTACTCCAGCGTCGCCTCCGCCAGGCCGAGCTCCTCCGCCGCGGTCGCGAAGGGTCCCGCCAGCTCGGCGACGGCCTCGGCACGCGCCTCGATCAGCGGGGCCGCGGCCTCGGCCATCCCCGCGTCCCAGATCCGCAAGTCCTCCGGAGAGCCGTAGCCGGCGCTGAGCCGCGAGAGCAGGGCGTTGCGCTGCGCGACCGCCTGCCCGTAGCGCTTGCGCAGCTCTCCCCGCGCCGGCCAGCGGGCG
>JBQCHW010000135.1:0-7448 GCA_051954315.1 Solirubrobacterales bacterium | reverse complement strand
TCGACCGCGAGGCCAAGCAGCCGACGATCAAGCTCGCCGACGAGTGGATCGAAGCGCAGGGAGAGGCGATTCAGTCCGGCTCCTTCAGCAACGGCGCCTTCGCCGACATGGCCGCCGGCAACCGCTACGCCGTCTACTTCTGGGGCGCCAACACGACCAAGGCGCTGCACATCGGCCACCTCCGCAACCTCGCGGTCGGCAACGCGATCGCCGGGGCGCTGAAGCAGGCCGGGGCCCAGGTCGACAACCGCAGCCTGATCTGCGACGTCGGCCGCAGCATGGGGGAGGCGATGGCGGGCGTCGCCACCCGGGCAGGCGAGGACGCAGGCCCGGACGCGAACGAGAAGAGCGATCACTTCGTCGGCTTCTGTTACGCCGACTACGTCACCGCCAGCCGCAACGGCGGCCAGGGCGACGACGGCGCCGAGGACTCGGTCGCCCGCGAGTCGACCAACTACAACGACAAAGCCGACGAGATGATGATGCGGGTCCTCGACGGCGACCAGAAGGCGCTGGAACTGTGGTCCCGGACCCGCTCCTGGGTGGTCTCCGGCCAGCGCAAGACCCTCGCCCGCCTCGGCATCGCCTTCGACAAGGTGATCTACGAGTCCGACTACCTGCCCGAGGTCGCCGAGTTCATGAACAAGGGCCTCGCCGAGGGCACGCTGACCAAGCGCTGGGGCGACGACATGGTCATGTACGAGACCGAACGCGAGGAGCTGGAAGAGATGCCGCTGGTCCGCTCCGACGGCCTCCCGACCCAGCACATGCGGGCGCTCGCCTACTGGGCCGCCGCCGACGAGCTCGACGACGTGATCTCGATGCAGGTCTGCGGCAACGAGTGGGTTGCCCACGTCACCTGCCGCCGCAAGCTGATCGACGAGATGGGCCTGCAGAACGGCAACGGCAACGGCTCGGCTCGAGGGGGAGGCCCGCCGACCTACGACATCTTCCACGGCATGGTCGCCCGTGAGAACGAATCGATCAGCTCCTCGAAGAAAGGGGCGCTGCTGATCGACGACCTGGTCGAGTGGCTGGAGGACGAGCTGGCCCAGAACCCCGAGCTGGCGCATGAGATGGCACGCCACCCGCACCCCGAGGCGGTGCCGGCCCAGGTCGCGCTCGGCTACTTCCTCCTGCAGCCGACGACCAAGCAGGTCAAGTTCGGCAAAGAGAAGCTTCTGATCGAAGGCAAAGGGAGCCTTGGCTGGGACCTGGCGCGCGCGCAGGCCCACCACGCCTCCGCCGCGATCGACGGCGAGCGTCCGGCGGCGGACCCGGACTACCGTTTCGCCGTCGTCCAGTCGGAGCACTACCGGGTGCACCTGCGCAACGCCGTCGACGAGTTCGACGTCGCTCCGCTCTCCAAGTACCTCTCCCATTTCGCGCGCTGGTACAGGGAAGACGAGCGCGCACCGGAGGTCGAGGCGGTCGTGCAGCCGGTGCTCGAGGAGGGCCTGCGGGGCCTGGGACTAGAGGGAGCTTGATGTGAAAACGCTGCTGGTCGACAACCACGATTCCTACACCTACAACGTCTTCCACCTGCTGGCGGCGGCCTCGGGCGAGGAGCCGATGGTGGTCAACAACGACGCGGTCAGTTGGCGCGTCCTGACAAGGATGGACTTCGACGCGATCGTGCTCTCGCCCGGCCCGGGCCACCCGAGCCGCTGGCACGACTTCGGCGTCTGCAGCGACATCCTCCGCAAGAGCGAAGTCCCGGTCTTCGGGATCTGCCTCGGCCACCAGGGGATCGGCAACCTGCTCGAGGGGACGGTCAACCGGGCGCCGATGGCGATGCACGGCCGCCTCAGCCGGGTGATGCACGAAGGCAAGGGGCTGTTCAAGGACGTGCCGCAGGGGTTCTCGGTCGTCCGCTACCACTCGCTGGCGATCACCAGCCCGCCCGGGCCCGAAGGCAGCATCGTCGCCTGGTCTGACGACGGCGTCGTGATGGGCGTCGAGCACACGAAACGGCCGATCTGGGGCGTCCAGTTCCACCCCGAGTCGATCTCGACCGAGTACGGGCTGAAGATCGCCCAGAACTTCTTCGAGCTGGCGGCGCAGCACCGGCGCGAGGCCGAGCGCCCCGCTGGCCGGGTGACGATCGCCCCGCAGGGCGTCAAGCGCGCGCCGGCGCCGCAGTCGGCCGAGAGCGGCGAGCTGGAGCTGCGGATGCGGACGATCCAGGGCCAGGCGCCGACCGAGTACGTCTACGAACGGCTTTTCGCCGACAGCGATCCCTCCTTCTGGCTCGACAGCGCCGACGCCCCGACCTGGCTCGCCCAGTGCTCCTATATGGGGACCACCGCGGGCGCCGACCGCTGCTTCGTCACCTATGACGTCGACCGCGGCGAGGTCGCCGTCGACCGCGCCGGCGTGCAGACGGTCGAGCACAAGTCGATCTTCGACTACCTCGACCGCGAGCTGAAGCGGATCGCCGTCGATCCCCCCGAGGGCGTCGACCGCGGCCTCGTCGGCGGCTACGTCGGCTATCTCGGCTACGAGCTGAAGGCCGACTGCGGCTCGCCCAACGTCCACAGCTCCGACATGCCCGACGCGGCGATGATGCTCGCCAACCGGGTCGTCGCCGTCGACCACACCAAGGACCTCACCTACGTCTTCGCCCTCTGTCGCGGCGAGGACCCCGAGGCGGAGCTGTGGCTGGAGTCGACGCGCGACCTGATCGAGCAGGCGATCGCCAACCCGCCGGCCGAGCGCCCGCTGGCGCCGCCGAGCGAACCCGGTGGCCACGTCAGCTTCCAGTCGGGCCGGGGGCGCGAGCGCTACCTCGCAGATATCGCCAAGTCCCAGGCCGAACTGCTGGCCGGCGAGTCTTACGAGGTCTGCCTCACCGACCAGTTCTCGACCGACGCCGAACCCGAGCCGTTCGACCTCTACCGGCAGCTGCGCCGCAGCAACGCCTCGCCGTTCTCCGCCTTCCTGCGCTTCGGCGACTACGCCGTCGTCAGCTCCTCGCCCGAGCGCTTCCTCTCGGTCGATCGCCAGCGCCAGGTGATGGCCCGGCCGATCAAGGGGACCGTCTCCCGGGTCGAGGACCCGGACGCCGACCGGGCCGTGCGCCAAGAACTGGAAGGCGACGAAAAGACCTACGCCGAGCACCTGATGATCGTCGACCTGCTCCGCAACGACCTCGGTGTCGTCTGCGACGTCGACAGCGTCGCCGTCCCCGACCTGATGGTGGTCGAGCCCTACGCCACCGTCCACCAGATGGTCTCGACGATCGTCGGCCGCCTCGAGGACGGCCGCAGCGCGGTCGACTGCGTCCGCGCGACCTTCCCCGGCGGCTCGATGACCGGCGCCCCGAAGGAGCGGACGATGGAGATCATCGACGACCTCGAGGAGGAGGCGCGTGGCGTCTACTCGGGCTCGATCGGCTACTTCGGCGCCGACGGCTCGACCGACCTCAACATCGTCATCCGCACGATCGTGATGCGGCCGGGCCGGACGACGATCGGCGCCGGCGGCGCGATCGTCATGCAGTCCGACCCGCAAGACGAGTACGACGAGATCCTGCTGAAGGCGCGGGCGCCGATGGCGGCGATCGCCCGCACCGTCACCGGCAGCGAAGGCGCCGAGGCCTGGAGCGTCGAGCTCGAGCCGGTCGCCCGCCAGGCGGAGGCCGCGTGAGCGAGCCGGTGGCAGCGCAGGCAACCGTCCGCGAGGCGGGCAACGAGGACATCGAGGGGGTCGCGACCGCGGTCGAAAGCCTCCTCGCCGAGCTCGGCGGCCGCATGCCGTCCCGGGCGGAGATGGAGGCGGAGGTACAAGCTTTGCTCGACGACCCGCAGGGCGGGTCGGTGCTGATCGCGGAGGCCGACGGCGACGTCGTCGGCGTCCTCACCGCGAGCTGGCAGCGAGCGATACACGTTCCCGGCGTTTACGCGACCGTCCAGGACCTCTGGGTCGATGAGGACTGGCGCAGTCGCGGCGTCGGAGCGGAACTGGTCGAGGCGATCGCGTCCCAGGCGCGAACCCGCGGGGTCAGCCGACTCGAGGTCGGCCTGCCGCGGGAGACCTTCGCGGCGATCGCTTCGACCCAGTCCTTCTATGAGCGCAACGGGTTCGAGCACCTCGGGCCGCGGATGCGGAGGCTGCTCGAATGAGCCCCGAGCTGTTGATGGTCGAGCAGCGGCAGGGCCATGACGACGACGCCTTCTGGGTGCGGGAAGGCGATCGCCGCATTCCCGGCCAGGACGGCAACCGGCGCCTGGTCGAGCTGCGGGCGGGCCTGGTCCGCCACTCGCGGGTGCGCCCGGTCGCCGCCGACGCCCCCGACGAGCAGGTCGAGCGGACGCTGGCCGAGCTGCACGAGGCGACTTACCTGCAGGCGCTGGCGGAAGTTCGCTCCGAGGAGCCGGTGGTGATGCCCGACTTCGCCCCGCCCGGCCTCGAGCCCGACATCCCCGTCAACGCCAACCTCGTCGCCGCCGCCCGCGAGGGGATCCGCACCGCGATCACCGCCGCCGAGCGGCTGCTGGAGGGGGCGCGCTTCACCTACGCGGTCTGCCGCCCGCCCGGCCACCACGCCGGGCCCGCCTTCCACGCCGGCTACTGCTACCTCAACAACGCCGCCGCGGCGGCTCGCCGTCTCTCCGACGGCGGCCTCAAGCCGGTCGGGATCATCGACCTCGACCTCCACTACCCCAACGGGACCTCGGCCCTGGTCGAGCGAATGGGCCCGTTCGTCGCCCTGCACTCGCTGCACGCGGCGCCGGTGACGAACCTGCCGCCGGGGACGCCGCTGCCGCAGATGGCCGGCGAACGCGCTGTCTCCTTCCGCGAGAGCCCGGCCGAAGACCAGTACCTGCAGGAGGTCGGCCACTCGATCCACGACCTCTCCGAGATCGCCCGCGCACTGGTGATCTCGCTCGGCTACGACACCGTCGCCGGCGACCCCCACGGGGGCTGGGGCTTCCGGCCGGAGATCTTCGCCGAGATCGGGCGCCTGCTCGCCCGCTCGGGGCTGCCGATCTGCGTGATCCAGGAGGGCGGCTACGCGCTCGACGAGCTCGCCGACTGCAGCCACGCCTTCGCCACCGGGCTGCTGGGGGAGGAGGAGCGGTGAGCGCCGAGGCAAGTAACAGCACCACCAACAGCACCGCGGCCAACGGCCTCGAGCCCTTCCGCCGCCGCCTTGACGAGATCGACGAGCAGATCGCGAAGCTGCTCGGCGAGCGGCTCGACATCTGCCGCGACGTCGCCGTTTACAAGAGCGAGCACGAGATCCCGATGATGCAGCCCGACCGGGTGAAGCTGGTCCGCGAGCGCTACCTCGCCCGAGGCGCCGAAGTCGGGCTGCCGCCGGAGTTCACCTCCGAGCTGTTCGAGCTGCTGATCGCGACCACCTGCCGGCTCGAGGACGAGCTGATGGACGAGCTCGCCGCGCAGAAGGACGCCGCATGAGCCCCCGCAGGAGCAACATGCCGCCCGGACCCCGGATGCCGCGCGCCCTGCAGGCGATCGGCTGGACGCAGCGGCCGCTGCCCTGGCTGGAGAAGTGCCACCGCCGCTACGGCGACACCTTCACCCTGCGGATCCGCCACTACGGCGACTGGGTCCTGCTCGCCGATCCCGACGACGTCAAAAAGGTCTTCACCGCCGGCCGCGCGGTCGGCGTCGCCACCGCCAACCCGCTGCTCGGGCCGCTGCTCGGCCCGCGCTCGGTGATGCTGCTGGAAGAACCGGTGCACCTGACCCGGCGCAAACTGATGCTGCCCTCCTTCCACGGCCAGGCGGTGCAGGCGGACGCCGAGATGATGGCCCAGGTGGCGCGGGAGGAGATCTCGCGCTGGCCGGAGCGGGAGCCGTTCGCGCTCTGGCCGCGGATGCAGGACATCACCCTCGACGTGGTCATGCGCGCGGTCTTCGGGCCGGACTCGAAGGGCCCGCGACTCCAGCCGCTGCGCGAGCGCCTCCGCGGCCTCACCACCTGGATGAACGAACCGCGCAACCTGGCGATGCTCGCCGCCTTCGGCCCCGGCTGGGTGATCCGCAGCAAGGGCTACCGCGAGGCGATGGGCGCGGTCGAGGAGGCGGTGATGGAGGAGGTGCGGCGCCGCAAGGCCGAACCCGAAGGGGGAGAGCTGGGCGTCGTCTCGATGCTGGTGCGAGCCGAATACGAGGACGGCTCGCCGCTGTCCGACCAGGACCTGCGCGACGAACTGGTGACGCTGCTCTCCGACGGCCCGACCTCGAGCACCCTCGCCTGGACCTTCGAGCGGCTGCTGCGCAACCCCGACAAACTCGAGCTGTTGCGCGACGACGTCCTCCACGGCGACGGCAGCTACCTCGACGCTGTGGTCAAGGAGACGCTGCGGCTGCGCCCGCCGGTGCCGGTGGTCGTCCGCACGCTGTTGGAGCCGATGACGCTCGGTGGCTACGCCTTGCCGGCGGGGACGGTGGTCGCCCCCTGCATCCACCTGATCCACCGCGACGAGCGCTGGTACGAGCAGCCGCGCCGCTTCCTGCCCGAGCGCTTCGTCGGCAAACAGCCCGGCACCTACACCTGGATCCCCTTCGGCGGGGGCACCCGCCGCTGCCTCGCCGCCAGCTACGCGGAAATGGAGATGAAGCGGGTGCTGCGGATCGTCCTCGAGACGACCGAGCTGCGGACGGTCGAGACCGACGCCGAGCGGGCCCGCAAAAGCGCGATCGCCTTCGCCCCGGACCAGAAAGGTCTGGTGATCGCGGAACCGAGAGAAACCGAGGCAGCCGGGGGCAAGACCCTGGCGCCGGTCTAAGGAGAGGGCATGACGGAAAGCGACATCCTGATCGTCGGCGCCGGGGCCAAGGCCGCCGCGCTCGCCGCGAAGGTGCACACGATCAACACGCTGGGGCTGGCCGAGATCTCGATGACGGTGATCGAGAAAACCGAGCCCGCCGCCTCCTGGCTGGGGCGCAACGGGATGACCTCCGGCGAGGAGCCGCTGGCGATCCCGCCGATCAAGGACGTCGGCTTCCCGTACCAGAGCTCGCGCCAGTTCGGCCGCCTCGGCGATGAGATCGACGCGGCGCTGCTGCCGCTGACCTGGCAGCGCTTCGCGATGGAGCGGCACGAATACGCCGCCTGGGTCAACTCCGGCTCGCCCTCGGTGATGCACCGCGACTACGGCGAGTACCTCGGCTGGGTGCTGGAACGGGCGACCGAGGGCGTCAGCATCTACGACGGCCGGGTGACCGAGGTCTCGGTTGCCGACGGGCACGACCACTGGGAAGTCGGGGTCGCCGAGCGCGGCCGGCCCGAGGACCCCGAGCGCCACGCCGGCCGCTCCCTCGTCCTCACCGGCCCCGGCGTCCACCGCCACTTCCCGCACGATCCCGAGGTCGAGTCGCGCGTCTTCCACTGCGACAGCCGCCGCGAGGAGTTCGCGCGCGTGCCCGAGGACGAGGCGGTGGAGATCGCGATCATCGGGGGAGGGGAGAGCGCC
>JBQCHW010000134.1:0-3157 GCA_051954315.1 Solirubrobacterales bacterium | reverse complement strand
GCCGGTCTCCGCCCTCGACGTCTCGATCCAGGCCCAGATCGTCAACCTGCTCGACGACCTCCAGGACGAACTCGGCCTCGCCTACCTCTTCGTCGCCCACGACATCGGCGTCGTCCGCCACATCTCCGACCGGATCGCGGTCATGCACGACGGCAAGATCGTCGAGCAGGGAACGGCCGACGACGTCTGCGAGCGGCCCAAGGACGACTACACGAAGAAACTGCTCGCGGCGGTGCCGATCCCGGACCCGAAAGAGAGCCGGGAACGACGGGAACGCAGTAGCGTCAGCTAGGTGCCGCTCCCGCTCTCTCCGCCGATCAAACCGCAGCTTGCGCTTACCCGCAAACAGCTCCCCGAAGGGGAGGATTGGGCTTACGAGCCGAAGCTCGACGGGTTCCGGGCGATCGTCTTCGTCGATGGCGACGAGGCCTACATCCAGTCCCGAGGGGGGAAAGACTTGAATCGGTATTTCCCGGAGCTGAGCTTTGCCCCGGGGCGGTGGGTTCTGGATGGGGAGTTGGTGATTCGGGATAAGGATGGGAACCTCGAATTCGACTCGCTGCAGGAACGAATCCATCCGGCGCAGTCGCGGATCGAGATGCTTTCGAAGGAGATCCCGGCCGGGTTCGTTGTCTTCGACCTGTTGGCCGAGGGCGACGAGGTGCTCTGCGAGCGGCCGCTGCGGGAGCGGCGGGAGCGGCTGGAGGCGATCGCCAAGGAGGCCGGGCTGGAGCTGACGCCGCTGACGAGCGATGCCGCCCAGGCCGAGAAGTGGCTGGCCAGCATCGAGGGCGTGATGGCGAAGGACCTGAGCGCGCCCTACGTCCAGGGCAAGCGCAAGGGAATGGCGAAGGTCAAGCGCGAGCGGACGATCGACTGCGTCGTGATGGGCTGGCGCCCCGGCAAAGAAGAGGGCACCGTCGGCTCGCTGATCCTCGGCCTCTACGACGGCGCCGAGCTGCGGACCGTCGGCCACATCTCCGGCTTCTCGAAAGCGGCAAAACAGAGCATGCGGGCGATGCTGGCGCCGCTGGAGACCGGCAAGAGCGGAGCGGCCGAGCCGAGCCGTTGGACCGGCGGGCGCGAGCTCGAGTGGGTCGAGTTGCGGCCGGAGCTGGTGATCGAGGTCGGGTACGACCACGCGGCTTCGGGACGGATCCGGCATGGAGCGCGGTTCCACAGCTTCCGGGACGACAAAGCGCCGGAGGAGTGCAGGTTCGAGCAGCTGGACGAAGGCGGCTAGAAGAGCGAGTTCTGAACCGGCTGCTGAGCCTGAACGAGAGGCTGAACCGCCGGCTTAGACCGGGCTCCACGGGAGCGGCCCCAACCCTTCAGGGCGCGGGTGGTCTGCTTGCGTTGCTCTGGGCGCATGTAAGCCCTTCCGCGGTAGAGCTGTTCGTATTTGGGGAGGAGGTCGGGGCGTTTGGTTTCCAGCCAGCCGAAGAAGACGTCCTTGACCTCGCCGCGGAGGTGGAGGGCGATGCCGGTTAAGAAGCTTGCGTCGGCTGCTTTGGCGCGTTCGAGGATCGGGCGGACCTGCTCGGGGTTGTCGTTGATGCCGGGCATCAGCGGGGCGACTAGGACGCCGGATTCGATGCCGCGGGAGCGCAGCTCTTCGACCGCGTCGAGGCGGGCGGCGGGGCTCGGCGTGTGCGGCTCGGTCGCGCGCCAGGCGGCCTCGTCGAGGGTCGGGACCGACAGGTTGACCGAGACCGGGACCTTCTTCGCCATCCGCTCGAAGATCTCCAGATCCCGCAGCACCAGCGGCGACTTGGTCAGCACCGTCACCGGGGTCTCCGCCTCCTCCAGCGCCTCGAGGATCTCCGGCATGAACCGGTAGCGGCTCTCCACCCACTGATACGGATCCGTATTCGTCCCCAGCGCCACCAGCTCCCGCTTCCAGCTCGGCCGCCGCAACTCAGCCCGCAACAGCTCCGGCACGTTCACCTTCACCACGATCTCCCGCTCGAAGTCCTCCCCGGGCCCGAAGTCGAGGTAGTTGTGCGTGCGGCGAGCAAAACAAAATTGGCAGGCATGGGTGCAGCCTCTGAACGGGTTGATCGTCCAGCGGAAGCCGAATCGATCGCCCGGCACATGGTTGAGCGCCGAGCGGGCGCGGACCTCATGGAAGTTGATTCCCATCGCCTCCGGCGCGTCGAAGGTACGGACGACGGTCCCGTCCCCCACTCCCGGCAACCGCAGGTCGTTCTCGATTCTCTGCTCATCCCAACGCATACGAACACATGTTCGCACACTCACCTGACGTGGTAATGTATTTGACGTGAACGTAAGAAAGAGGTTCAGGAACCGGGCCGGAGTCGACGCCTCGCACGAGCACTACAAGTGGTGGGCTCTCTCCTGCACTTCGCTGGGGATGCTGCTGGTCGCCACCAACTCGGGGACGTTGATCATCGCCTTGCCGGATCTGGAGCGGGCGCTGGGGACGAGCCTGCTGGAACTGGTCTGGGTGATCCTCGCCTACATGATCTCCTCGACCGTGCTGGTGCTGACGGCGGGGCGGCTGTCGGACCTCTTCGGGCGCAAGACCGCCTTCGTCGGCGCCTTCGTCATCTTCGCCTTCGCCTCGCTCGGCGCCGGCTTCGCCGCTGACGGCACCCAGCTGATCCTCTGGCGGATCGTGCAGGGGATCGGCGGCGCCTTCATCTTCGCCAACGGACCTGCCCTCGTCACCGACGCCTTCCCCCGCGACCAGCTCGGCCTGGCGATGGGCACCAACACGATGGTCGCGGCGATCGGCCTCGTCATCGGCCCGGTCCTCGGCGGCGCCCTGGTCGCGATCTCCTGGCACTGGGTCTTCTGGTTCAACGTGCCGCTCGCCCTCGCCGGCGGTCTTTGGGCCGCCCTGGTCCTGCACGAGCTCTCCCGCCCCGACACCCAGCGCGGCCTCGACATCGCCGGCACCCTCACCTTCGTCGTCGGCCTCACCGGCCTCGTCTACGGGATCTCCCGCGGCGGCATCTCCGGTTGGGACGACTCGCTGGTGATCGGCAGCCTCGCCCTCGCCGTCGTCCTCCTGCCCCTCTTCGTCTTCATCGAGCACCGCGGCAAGGCGCCGATGCTCGACCTCTCGATCTTCCGCAACCGCCTCTTCGCCGCCGCCACGGGGGCCGCCTTCATCAACGGCCTCTCCCGCTTC
>JBQCHW010000133.1:0-3945 GCA_051954315.1 Solirubrobacterales bacterium | reverse complement strand
GCTGCAGGCGGGTGGCGCGGCCGAGCAGGATCAGCAGCAGGCCGGTGGCGAAGGGGTCGAGGGTCCCGGCGTGCCCGGCCTTGACGCCGCGCTCGCGGCGCACCCGCGCGACCGCGTCGTGCGAGGTGATCCCCGCCGGCTTGTCGAAGAGCAGCACGGAACCGGTCTCGGCCGCCATGCTCAGGCAGGGAGCTGGGCGGAAACCTCGTTTGCCAGGAACTCGACCAGCCGCTCGAACTCGAGGTCGGTCGAGAAGCCGGCGGCGCGCTTGTGGCCGCCGCCGCCGTTGACGCGCGCGATCGCCGAGACGTCGACGTCGCCGGCACTGGAGCGGAGGCTGACCTTGCGGGCGGCGCGGCCGCGATCGCCGAGGTCGCGGATCACGGCAGCGACTTTGACCCCCTCGATCGAGCGCAGGTTGTCGATCAGCCCCTCGGTCATCTCCTCGGCGGCGCCGGTCGCCTCGTAGTCGGCCATCGTGATGTAGCTAATCACCAATTTTCCGTCGCAATGGCTGGAGATCCCGTCGAGGGCGCGGGAGACCAGCCGCAGCTTCTCGATCGGCACGTGCTCGTAGAGCCGCCGGTAGGTGTCGTCGACGTTGACGCCGGCGTCGATCAGGTCCGCCGCCACCCGGTGGGTGTGGGCGTTGGTGTTCTCGTACATGAACTTGCCGGTGTCGGTGATCAGGCCGACGTAGAGCGCCGAGGCGATCTCCGGGGTGATCTCCGCCCCCAGCAGCAGGGCCAGGTCATAGACGATCTCGGCGGTGCAGGAGGCGCCGACCTCGACCAGGTTGACGTCGCCGAAGCGGGTGTTGTCGTGGTGGTGGTCGATGTTGATGATCTCGTTGCCGCCGCCGGTCAGCCACTCGACCGGGACCCGGTCGATGTTGCCGCAGTCGAGGAAGACGACGGTGCGGTCGGCCATGTCGGCCGGGGCCTCGTGGAAGACCTCCTCCAGCGGCAGGAAGCGGTACTCGATCGGCAGCGGGAACTCCTTCGCCGCCATGAACATCACCGAGTCCTTGCCGAGCTGGGTGAGGACTTTGTGCAGGCCGAGCAGCGAGCCGAGGGCGTCGCCGTCGGGCCCCTCGTGGGCGGTGAGGAGGAATTTCTCCCGGTCGCGCAGCTCCGAGGCGGTGCGCTCGAGGTCGGTGGTGGCGATGTCGGGCAGGGAGCTCACTCGGCGTCCCCTCCCTCCTCCAGCAGCTCGGTGACCCGGGAGGCCTTCTCGATCGTGTCGTCGTAGACGAAGGTCAGGGTCGGCGTCCGCTTCATCCGCGTCTCCGCCGCGATCCGCGACTGGATCACGCCGTGGGAGGAGCGCAGCCCCTCCAGCGTCGCCTCCCGCTCCTCCTCGTCTCCGAGCACGCTGACGAACACCTTGGCGGTGCGCAGGTCAGGGCTGGTCTCGACGGCAGTCACGGTCACGAAGCCGATACGCGGGTCACTCAATTCACCGGCAATGGCGGCCCCGACGACCTCGCGAAGCACCTCGTTGATGCGCCGCATGCGGGGTCCGGCCATGCTACTCCAGGGTCTGCTCGACCTGTTTCGTCTGGAAGAACTCGAGCACGTCGTCCTCCTTGACGTCGGCGTACCCCTCGAGGACGATGCCGCACTCCTGGCCCTCCTCGACTTCCTGGACGTTGTCTTTGAAGCGGCGCAGGGAGCCGAGCTCGCCGGTCCAGATCACCGTGCCCTCGCGAATCAGGCGAACGCTGGCGGTGCGGACGGCTTTGCCCTCGGCGACGATGCAGCCGGCGATGCGGCCGACTTTGGAGGCTTTGAAGGTCTGTTTGACCAGCGCCTCGCCGATCGTCTCCTCGACCGCGACCGAATCCAGCAGGCCCTCCATCGCGTTGCGCAGGTCTTCGGTGATTTTGTAGATGACCGAGTAGGTGCGGACGTCGACGCCCTCGCGCGCGGCGGCCCGTTTGGCGTCGAGCAGCGGCCGCACGTTGAAGCCGATGATGATCGCGTCGGAGGCCGAGGCGAGCATCACGTCGGACTCGTTGATGCCACCGGTCTGCGAGTGGATGATGTTGATCGCGACGCGCTCCTGCGGCACTTTCGCGAGCTCGTCCTGCAGCGCCTCCAGGGAACCGGCGACGTCCGCCTTGAGGACGATGTTGAGCTCCTTGATCTCGCCCTCCTGGGCGCGGGCAAAGACCTCGTCGAGGCTGACCTTGCGCCCCTGGCGACGGGCCAGCGCCTCGGTTTTGAGCCGGTGGGCCCGCTCCCCCGCCATCTGGCGGGCCTGGCGGTCGCCCTCGACCGTCTGCACGAACTCGCCGGCGTCGGCGACGCCGTCGAAGCCGAGCACCTCGACCGGCATCCCCGGCACCGCCTCGGTCACCGGTTTGCCGGTGAAGTCCTGCATCGCCCGCACCCGGCCCCACTGGGGCCCGGCGACGAGCGAGTCGCCGACGCGCAGCGTGCCGCGCTCGACGAGAACGGTGACGACGGGGCCGCGGCCCGGGTCGAGCTGGGACTCGATCACGTGGCCGGAGGCGTCGGCGTTGGGGTTGGCCGTCAGCTCCTCCAGCTCGGTGACCAGGAGGATCATGTCGAGCAGGTTGTCGAGCCCGTCCTTGGTCTTCGCCGAGACCTCGCAGAAGACGGTGTCGCCGCCCCACTCCTCGGGGGTGATTTCCATCTGGGCGAGCTCGCCGCGGACTTTTTCGGGGTTGGCGCCCTCTTTATCGATCTTGTTGACAGCGATCAGCATCGGCACGTCGGCGGCGCGGGCGTGGTCGATCGCCTCTCTGGTCTGCGGCATGACGCCGTCGTCGGCAGCCACGACCACGACCACGACGTCGGTGACTTTGGCGCCGCGGGCGCGCATCGCCGTGAAGGCGGCGTGGCCCGGGGTGTCGAGGAAGGTGATCGTCTTCTCGTCGTGATGGACCTGGTAGGCGCCGATGTGCTGGGTGATCCCCCCGGCCTCGCCGGCGGCGACCTCGGTCTCCCGGATCGCGTCCAGCAACGAGGTCTTGCCGTGGTCGACGTGGCCCATGATCGTGACCACCGGCGGCCGGTCGACCAGGTCCTCCTCGGCGTCGGAGAACTCCGGCTCCTCGGGCTCCTCGTCGGCGGCGTGGACGATTTCGACCTTGCGGTCGTACTCGTCGGCGATCGCCTTCACCGAGTCGTCGGTGAGGGTCTGGGTGAGCGTCGCCATCTCGCCCATCATCATCAGTTTTTTGATCACCTCGGCCGGGGCGAGGCCAAGCGATTCGGCGACTTCGCGGACGGTGGCGCCGGAGTTGACTTTGACCGTATCGGGCTCAGCCGGGGTCGCCGGACCGGTCGGTGGCTCCTCCAGCAGCGGCCGGCGGCGACGGCCACCGCGACGGCGCGGTGGGCGCTGCGGCGGCGGGCCGCCCATCTGCTCGCGGCGGGAGGTCTGCGAGTCGATCACGACGCGGCGTTTTTTCGAAGCGGCGTTGCCGCCGGAGCTCTGCTGGGCACCGCCGGCGCGGACCGGTTTGGTCGAGGTCTGCGGGCCTTTGGCGGCGGGTTTCGCCGCGGGCTGCTGCGGCGCCGCTGCTTTCTGAGCGGGAGCGGCTTTCTGAGCAGCGGGCGCGGGCGCCTGCGCCGGCGCTTTTTTCGCCTCGGCGCCGCCGTTACCTTTCGAGGCCGAGATGGCCTTCAGCGCGTCGGCCTCCTCGACGGTCGAGGCGGCGGCTTTCGCTTCGACGCCGGCTGCTTTCAGGGCAGCCAGCAGCTCTTTCGAGCTGACGCCCTGCGCTTTCGCGATCTCGTGAACCCGCTTCTTAGCCACTAAGCCTGCTCCGCCTCCTCGACAACTCCGGCCTCGCCCGCATTGGGCTCGGCGCCGCTCGACTCAGGGTCGTCCTCGAAGTGCTCGGCGACTTCCTCGGCTTCGGTGGCCTCCTGCTGGATGTCTTCTTCGATCGCCTCCTCGGTGGCGACTTCG
>JBQCHW010000132.1:0-3511 GCA_051954315.1 Solirubrobacterales bacterium | reverse complement strand
GGGCCCGCGAAAGCTCGTTGAACCCCTCCTCCTCGAAGCCGATCGAGAAGGTGCGCAGGGGTTCGTCGACGTGGCGGGAAGCGAGCGCGGCGAGTCCGCCGGAGTCGACGCCGCCGGAGAGCAGGACACCGACCGGGACGTCGGCGACCAGGTGGGCGCGGACGCTGTCGTCGAGGACCTCCCGCAGCTCGGCGGCCAGCTCCCCGGCCGAGCCCGACCGCAGCTCGCCCGCGGGCGGCGGCCCCGGGCGCGCGTAGCGGCGCAGCGCCACCTCTCCCCCCTCCCACGTCAGCAGGTGGCCCGGGGGCAGCTTGCGCGCCTCCTTGAAGATCGTCAGCGGCGCCGGGATCGAGTTGAAGGCGAGGTAGGCGGCGACCGCCCGCGGGTCGATCTCGCGCGAGAAGCCCGGCTGCTCGAGCATCGCCTTCAGCTCCGAGGCGAAGCCGAGGCCGCCGCCGGCCTCGCGGTAGTAGAGCGGCTTGATCCCGAAGCGGTCGCGGGCCAGCAGCAGGCGCCGGCGCCGCGTGTCCCAGAGGGCGATCGCGAACATCCCCCCCAGCCGCTCGACGAAGGCCACCCCCCACACCTCGTAGCCGTGGACGAGAACCTCGGTGTCGCAGTCGGTGGCGAAACGGTGACCGGCCCGCTCGAGCTCTCGCTTCAGCTCGCGGTAGTTGTAGATCTCCCCGTTCTGGACCACCACCGCCGAGCCGTCCTCGTTCTCGATCGGCTGGTGCCCACCCCCCAGGTCGATGATCGAGAGCCGCCGCGCCGCCAGCGCCACCGGCCCCTCGCAGAAGACCCCGTCATCGTCGGGTCCCCGGTGCACGAGCCGCCCGCTCATCCGCGCCACCGCCTCGGGGTCGAGGCCCCGATCCCGCTCGCCGGCCACCAGGCCGCAGATGCCGCACATGGCCGGCAGTCTCGCAGGGGCGACGGCGCAGCTGGCCGGCGTTTATGCGCTAGGAGGTCGGCTGGCCGCGGCCGAGGACCTTGTTCACGGTCGCCAGGAGGACCTGGAAGTAGAGGCCGATCGAGCGGTCGGCGATGTACTCCATGTCGTGGGCGAGCTTGTCGGCCCAGGTCTCCTCGCGGGTGATCCGGGTCTGGGCGAAGCCGGTGACGCCGGGGCGGACGACGAGGCGCTGCCAGTACTGGGGGATCTCGCGACAGAGCTCGGCGTAGAAGGTCGGCCGGATCGGGCGCGGGCCGACGATCGACATGTCGCCGCGGAGGACGTTCCAGAGCTGCGGGACCTCGTCGAGGTGGGTCTTGCGCAGAACGCCGCCGATTCGGGTCCGCTCTTCCTCGGTCCGCCGGGTCAGCTCCTCGCCGTAGTAGGGGCCGAGCCGGGTTTCCGCGTCCGGCTTCAGGGTGCGGAACTTGTACATCCAGAAGAGGTGGCCGGCCTTGCCGACGCGGGCGCCGCGGTAGAGGACGGGGCGGCCCGAGCTGATCGCGATCGCCGCCGCGACCAATGCCAGGAGCGGCGAGAGCACCAGCAGGATCGAGGCGGAGATGAGAAGGTCGAGCGCCCGCAGGAGCGGGTCGACCGGGCGCGGGTCGCCCTCGGCCGCGGGCGCGACCAGTTCTTCGAGGCCGGGCTCGGCCTCGAGCGGCTCGCTCAGGAAGGCGTTACGGGATGAGGCTCTTCGCGCAATGGTGAGGCTCCGACGGTACCTAGGATCGTCTCGACTAGATAGGACGGATCGCGGCGGGTGGGCGTCGCCTCGGCGGTCCGCTTCTCCAGGACGACGGCGCGGGAGTCGGTCAGCGGCCGCAGCCGGCCGGAGCGGATCAGGGCTTCGTCGACCCCGCCGAGGCGGCCGCCGTAGGTGGTGTAGACGGGGGTGCCGAGGGCGGCGGCCTCGCGGTTCATCGTCCCACCGGCGGAGACGACGAGGTCGGCGAGGGCGACGAGGCTCTGGGCCTCGACCGCGCCGGGCGGGACGATCACCGAGGGCAGACGCAGGCCTTCGATGAACTGGCGCTGCGCCTGCGTTCGCGGCAGCACCACCGCGTGGACGCCGGAGTCGTTGCCGAGCCGGTCGAGCACCTTCGGGAAGAGCGGGTTCGACTTGCGGTGATAGAGCGAGACGTCGGGCGGCGGCCGGACGATCACCACGACCCGCTCCTCCTCAACACCGAGCCGCCGCAGCGCCTCGGCGTCGGGCTCGAAGTCGTAGAGGTAGTACTCCTCCTTCAGGCCGGGATAGGGGAAGTACTTCTCCGGGGTGACACCGAAGCGGCGCAGGCGCTCGTAGGGGACGGCGTCGGGGAACATCACCCGGCGGGCGAAGCGGCAACCGATCCGGTGCTGGGTGACCGCGTACTCGTAGTCGTGCAGGTTGGCCTCGGGGATGCTGAGCGCCTTGGCGGCGATCGCGAGGTCGTTGGAGCCGTGGGCGATCGCGAGGTCGAAGTGGCGGCCGCGGCCGAACATCAGCATCTGGGCGCTGCGGCCCGCGAGACGGTAGGCCTTCCGCAACCGCGAGGCGCCGCCGTGCTGGCCGATCGCGGTGTGCGGCATCCCGTGCAGCTGCAGCAGCGCCAGCGTCTGGGCGTAGTCGCGAGCGGTCACCTCGACTTCGTGGCCTTCGGCTTCGAGCCGCTGGATGATCGGCCGCAGCACCAGCACATGCGCCGGCGCCGACATATCGACCCAGACGCGCACCGGGATTTAGACGGCGGCGAGCTCGGCGTAGAGCGGGAAGCGGTCCATCAGGGCGCCGGTGCGGGCGCGCAGGTCCTCTTTCGAGGACTCGAAGTCGGAGCCGAGGGCAGCGACGATCACCTCGGCGATCTCGGTCATCTCCGCCTCTCCCATCCCGCGCGTGGTCAGCGCCGGGGTGCCGATCCGCAGGCCCGAAGGGTTCATCGGCGGCCGCGGGTCGAAGGGGATCGCGTTGCGGTTGACGGTGATCCCGACCTCCTCGAGCCGGTCCTCCGCGCTCTGGCCGTCGAGGCCGGTCGGGGTGAGGTCGACGAGGACGAGGTGGACGTCGGTGCCGCCGGTGAGCACCGGGACGCCGCCCGCTTCGAGGCCGGCCGCCAGCGCCTGCGCATTGGCGATCGTCTGTCGCTGGCGCTGCTTGAACTGCTCGCTGGCGGCGATCTGGAGGGCAACGGCCTTGGCGGCGATCGTGTGCATCAACGGGCCACCCTGCTGACCGGGGAAGATCGCTTTGTCGATCGCTTTCGCGTACTCCTCGCGACAGAGGATCATGCCGCTGCGAGGCCCGCAGAGGGTCTTGTGGATCGTCGTCGTGACGACGTCCGCGTGCGGCACCGGGCTCGGGTGCTCGCCCGCGGCGACGAGCCCGGCGAAGTGGGCCATGTCGACCATCAGCTTGGCGCCGACCGAGTCGGCGATCTCGCGGAAGGCGGCGAAGTCGAGCTGGCGCGGGTAGGCCGACCAACCGGTGACGATCAGCGCCGGGCGGTGCTCTTTGGCGAGCCGCTCCACCTCGTCCATGTCGACGCGGAAGTCCTCGCGGCTGACGTGGTAGGG
>JBQCHW010000131.1:0-5784 GCA_051954315.1 Solirubrobacterales bacterium | reverse complement strand
CCTTCGAACCGACCAGCGACCAGCTGAAGGCGTTCGACGAGATCGAGCGCGACCTCGACTCCGGCGAGCCGATGCAGCGGCTGCTGATGGGGGAGGTCGGCTCGGGCAAGACCGTCGTCGCCCTGTACTCGATGCTGCGGGCGCGCGAAGCCGGCTTCCAGGCGGCGCTGATGGCGCCGACCGAGACGCTGGCCGAGCAGCACGCGATCACCCTCGGCAGGCTGCTGGCCGAAGAGGCGATCCCCTTCGCGCTGTTGACCGGGGCGACCCCGGCCGCGAGCCGCCGCCGCGCCCTCGACCAGCTCGCCAGCGGGGAGCTGGAGCTGATCCTCGGGACCCACGCGCTGATCGAGCCGACCGTGCGGTTCGCCCGCCTCGGCCTCGTCGTCGTCGACGAGCAGCACCGCTTCGGCGTCGGCCAGCGCCGCGCCCTCGACGAGAAGGGGGTGGAGGGGATGGCGCCCCACGTCCTCCACATGACCGCGACGCCGATCCCGCGCACCCTCTCCTTGACCGCCTACGGCGACCTCGACACCACCGCCCTGCACGAGCTCCCGGCCGGCCGCCAGCCGGTCTCCACCCACCTTGTCTCCGAGGAGCAGCGCGGCGAAGCCTTCGAGTTCCTGCGCAAGCAGCTGCGCGAGGGCCGGCAGGCGTTCGTGGTCTGCCCGCTGGTCGGCGAGTCGGAGAAAGTCGCCGGCAAAGCCGCCGCGGTCGAGGCCGAGCGCCTGCGCAAGGGCGAGCTGCGCGAGTTCCGGGTCGGCCTCCTGCACGGGCAGATGCACTCCAACGACAAGAACGAGGCGATGCGCGCCTTCGCCTCCCACGAGACCGACGTCCTCGTCTCGACCACGGTGATCGAGGTCGGGATCGACGTCCCCAACGCGACGGTGATGGTGATCGAGGGGGCCGAGCGCTTCGGCGTCTCCCAGCTGCACCAGCTGCGCGGACGGGTCGGCCGCGGCGAGCACCCGAGCCAGTGCCTGCTGTTCGCCGAAGAGGCGGGGGAGCTGGCGCAGAAGCGATTGGGAGCAGTTGCCAAGACGGGCGACGGCTTCCAGCTCGCCGAGGTCGACCTGCAGCTGCGCGGGGAGGGGGAGATCCTCGGCACCCGCCAGAGCGGCCTGCCGCGCTTCGCCGTCGCCAAGTTGCCGGAGGACGGCCCGCTGCTGATGCAGGCCCGCCAGGAGGTTCTGGCCCTGCTGCGGGAGCACGGCTCGCTCAGCGATCCCGCCCTCGGCCCGCTCCTCGACGCCGCCCACCGCCGCTTCGGCACCGGCGCCGCCGACCCGATCCCGCTCTAGGTTTCTCCTATGCGGGTGATCGCCGGAGAGCTGAAAGGGCAGCGGTTGGTCGCGCCGCGTGGCTGGAAGGTGCGCCCGACCTCCGACCGGGTCCGCGAGGCGATCTTCTCCGCCCTCGGCGAGCGGGTCGTCGGCGCCCAGGTCCTCGATCTCTACTGCGGGACCGGCGCCCTGGCGATCGAGGCGCTCTCCCGTGGCGCCGCCGATGCCGTCCTCGTCGACCAGGACACCCGGCCGGCCCTCGGCAACGTCCAGCGGCTTGGACTCGCTGACCGGACCGAGCTGGTGAGGGGCGACACCGAGCGTTGGCTGAGCCAGGTTTCAGCCGCGGATGCAGCGGGAAAGTTCGATCTCGTCTTCGTAGACGCCCCGTATAGACTCGCCGACCGCGTGACCGAGACCCTCGACACCCACCTGCCGCGCCTGCTCGCCGCCGACGGCCGCGCCGTCGTCGAGAGCGGCGCCCGCCGGCCGCTGCGGATCGGGTCCCTGGAGCCACTGCGGCAGCGCCGCTACGGCGCCGCTGACGTGACGATCTACGGAGTGGGCGCGTGAGCGAGAAGAACGGGACGGTCGTCTGTCCGGGCAGCTACGACCCGGTCACCAACGGCCACATCGACATCATCACCCGTACCTCGCGGGTCTTCGACCGGGTCGTCGTCGGCGTCGTCAACAACCCGATCCGCAAGCAGAAAACGCTCTTCACCGCCGAGGAGCGCAAGGCCTTCATCGAAACGGCAACCGCCGACCTCGCCAACGTCGAGGTGCAGATCTTCGCCAACCTCCTGGTCGAGTTCGCCCGCGACAACGGGGCGAAAGCGATCGTCAAGGGGATGCGGGCGATCTCGGACTTCGAGTACGAGTTCGAGATGGCCCAGTTGAACCGCAAGCTCGACCCGGGGATCGAGAGCATCTACGTGATCGCCTCGCCCCATTACAGCTTCCTCTCGTCCACCGGGGTGAAGGAGATGGCCACCTTCGGGGGCAACGTTTCCGACCTCGTTCCAGCGCCGGTGGCAGCCGCGCTGGCTGACCGCCTGGGCGACAGGTAGGCTGTGGAAGACCAGTCAGTCCAAGTGGGCGCCGCCTTGCAAAAAACGGCCATTTCGAACCCATCCGCACCAAAACCCCCGCATACACGTAGGCTTACGACCTGAAAATGGACGTACTGGTCCTCATTGACAAGCTGGACGACGTAGTCCACAACGCCCGTCCCGTCCCTCTGACGGATCAGGTGCGCGTGGACCGCGAGGAGATCTATGACCTCCTCGATCAGATGCGCGCGACGATCCCGGAGGAGATCAAGCAGGCGCGGTGGATCGTCAAGGAGCGCCAGGAGATGCTGGCGGAGGCCAAACGCGAGGCGGAGCGGATCGTCCGCGAGGCCCGCGAGCAGCAGGCCCGCCTGATCTCCGACGAGGAGGTCACCAAGCAGGCCGAGCGCGCCGCCGACGAGATCGTCGAGGACGCCCGCACCCGCGAGCGCGAAATCCGCCTCGGCGCCGAGGACTACGCCGACGAGATCCTCAACACCCTCGAAGTGAACCTGCAGAAGTTCCTCGCCGCCGTACAGCGCGGTCGCGACCGCCTCGCCGGCCGCGAGGAGGATCAGCCGCAGCCCGAGCTCGACCAGCAGCCGTAGGGCCTGTCGCCTTTTGCGTCCTTATGGACGCATAAAGCGACATCAGTCGAGTTTCAGATCCTTCAGTGCCGCCCAGCGGTCGTCTACGGGCTTCTCGTGCTCGTGCGGGTTGTCGTTGAGCGATTCGCCGCAGACGGGGCAGAGGCCCGCGCAGTCCGGGCGGCAGAGGATCTGGGTGGGGAGGGCGAGGACGGCGGCGTCGTGAGCCCAGCGGCCGATGTCGAGTTCGTCGTCGGAGACGTAGGGGCTGCGCAGTTCGGGGTCTTCGGTGCTCGCCTGGTCGACCTCGCGCGACTCCACCTCGAGGTCGAGCGTTCCAGGCTCGAGGCAGCGCATGCACGGGCCTTCGAGATGGACCGGGAACTCGAGGCGGAAGGCGAAGCCGTTGCTGGGTCGGGAGACCTCCAGCCGCACCGTCGGGGCGGGCGGATTGGCCTCGTAGATCTGACCGCCGAGCTCGAAGGGCTCTAGCGCCACCGGCACTTCAAGTCGCTTCCCCTCGCCGTGGGCCAGCGAGAGGCGGGAGAGGTCGAGGATCGTGGTCGGCGCCTGTGACATGCTCCCACCGAGGTTACGAAATGGGCCAAACCCACTGGAAACCGGACAACTACCTGGAGCAGGTCCGCTCCGAGGTCCCGCGCTACGACGAGCTGCAGGAGCAGGCGATCGCGGCGATCCCGTTCCCGCCCGAGCGGGTGCTGGAGCTGGGGATGGGGACGGGGGAGACGACCAAGCGCCTGATCGAGGCCTACCCGGACGCCTGGGTGATCGGCCTCGACGCCAGCGCCGACATGGTCTTCCGGGCGCGCGAGAACTACGACGACGTGCAGCTGGCGCGGATGGAGGACCCGCTGCCGGAAGGGCCCTGGGACCTGGTGATCGGCGTCCTCTCGATCCACCACCTGCGCGCCGAGCAAAAGCAGAACCTCTTCCGCCAGGTCCGCGCCCAGGCCCGCTCCTTCGTGATCGGGGACATCGTCAAGGCCGGGACGCAGGTGGCTCCGATCGACGAGGGCTATGACTTTCCCGAGGCGGCGGCCGACCTCGCCGAGTGGTCCGGGGGCGAGATCGCCTGGCAAGCCGACGACCTGGCGGTGGTGCGGGCGGTCTACTGAGGCCCGAGCCCTGTACCATCCCGCGACCGATGGCTGTCCCCAAGAAGAGAACTTCCAGCGCCCGCCGCGACAAGCGGCGCGCTCAGCACAAGGCAGGCAAGGCGACGCTGAACCGTTGCCCGCGTTGCCACGAGCCGCGCATCCCCCATCGCGTCTGCCCGAACTGCGGCACCTACGCCGGCCGCGAGGTCGTCGCGCAGCGGATCGCCGATCCGACGGCGCCCCACACCCACGAGTAGATCGTGGCGCCCGGGCGCGCGGTGACCGTCGCCCTCGACGGCTTCGGGGCGGAGCAGGGATTCGACGTGCTCGCGGAGGGCGCGCGCCTGGCCGCGGCCGACGGGATCGGCGTGCGGGTCTTCGGGCCGCAGCGGGCGCTCGGACTGGGCGGCGCCGAGGGCATCGAGGTCGTCGACACGGCTGAGGCGATCGCCAACGACGAGGACCCGGTTCCCGCCGTGCGGGCGAAGAAGGAGGCCTCGGTCGTTCGCGCCGCCCGCGATGTCGCCGCGGGCAACTCCGCCGCCCTGGCCAGCTGCGGTTCGACCGGGGCGACGATGGCCGCCGCCACCTTCGGCCTGCGGCGCCTCAAGGGCGTGCAGCGGCCGGCGCTGGCGGTCCAGGTCCCCGTCCCCGGCAAACCGGTCCTCTTCCTCGACGTCGGCGCCAACGTCGAGGTCCGCGCCCAGCACCTGGTCCAGTTCGCCTTCCTCGGCGCCGCCTTCAGCGCCGCCGTGCTCGAGGTCCGCGACCCCTCGGTGGGCTTGCTGACGGTCGGCGAGGAGGCGGGGAAGGGGCGCGAGGAGGTCGTCGAGGCGCACCGCCTGCTGAGCCAGGCGCCGGGGATCCGCTTCGCCGGCAACGTCGAGGGGCGCGACCTGCCCGCCGCCACGGTCGACGTCGTCGTCACCGACGGCTTCACCGGCAACGTCTCGCTGAAGCTGCTCGAGGGGACGGCGAAAGTCGTCGGCGGCGCGGTCGGCGACGCCGCCCGCTCCAACCCGATGGCAGCGGTCGGCGGCCTGCTGCTGAAACCGGCGCTGAACGGCCTCCGGCGCGAGCTCCACCCGGACACGACCGGCGGCGCGATCCTGCTCGGCCTGCGCGGGATCGCCGTCGTCGGCCACGGCAGCTCCGGCCCGGAGGGGATCGCCAACGCCGTCCGCCTCGCCGCCCGCTGCGCCGAGGTCGACGCGGTCGGCCGCACCGCCGCCCTGCTCGCCGAGGGCGGGGCCGGCCGCGCCGCGCTCGCGGCCGAGGGCGACGCGTCGGCGCCGTGATAGACAATCCCGGTAGATGAACCGCGATGAAGTCCTCACCCTGGTGCGCGAGCACCTCGCCGAGGAGCTCGAAGTCGAGATCGGGCGGATCGACGAGGGGACCCGCTTCAAGGAGGACCTCGATGCCGACTCGCTCGACCTCTACGAGCTGGTGATGGAGCTCGAGGACCGCTACGGGGTCAGTGTCAGCGAGGAGCAGGCGACCCACATCAAGACGGTCGGCGACGCCGTCGGCTTCGTCGTCGAGCACGCGCCGGCCTGAGCCCTTGGCAACGGAGCAGGACTCTGCGGTTGCCGCCCTCTCGGCCCTGATCGCCGAGCTCCCCGATGACCTCCGCTGCCAGGCGCTGACCCACTCCTCCTGGACCGAGCGGCGGGTCGACTCCTACGAGCGGCTTGCTTTCCTCGGCGACAGCGTGCTCGGGCTCTCGGTCGCCAGCGAG
>JBQCHW010000130.1:0-3196 GCA_051954315.1 Solirubrobacterales bacterium | reverse complement strand
AGTTCGATCTGCGGCCGCTGCTCGATCTCCCGCGCCAGCGCTACCGCCTGCTCGACCGAGTGGATCGGCGAGCGCTTCGGCCCGATCTTCACCCGGCCGCCGAGCCACCACCAGCTCGCGTCGACGTCGATGCAGACCCGGATCGGCGGCGCCCCCTTGCCCAGCACCGACTCGATCATCTCCAGGTGCTCGACGCAGTCGACCATCACGATCGGCGCCCCCTCCGGGTTGGCGGCCGAGCGCAGCGCCAGCTCCTCCAGCGCCCCCACATCGGCGGTCGGATAGGCGAGCAGCAGATCCTCGAAGCCCTGCTCGGCCAGCCACAGGGTCTCCGGCAGCGTGTAGGTCATCAACCCCCGGAACCGCTCGTCCCGCCCAAGGATCGCCTCCAGCAACGCCCGGCAGCGGATCGACTTCGAAGCCACCCGCACCGGCTTCCCCGCCGACCGCCCCAACATCGCCTCCGCATTAGCCCACATCGCCTCCAGGTCCACGAACGCAAACGGCGCCTCGACCTCGGCAAAGACCCGCTCATAGCGCTCATGCGACTGCGTGGGAGGGACGGGCACGACGCCAGCCTATCCCCGCGATTCCCCGTCAATACCTACAATCGGTCGAAGCGCCGCGGCGCGCGTGGAGAGGTGGCCGAGTGGCTGAAGGCACTCGCCTGCTAAGCGAGTAGGGGGCGCAAGCTCTCTCGAGGGTTCGAATCCCTCCCTCTCCGTTGAGGGGGGAACAGTGGAGGCAAAGGACATACTGACGCTCGTGATCGCCGCTGCAGGTGCGGCTGTCGCACTTGGCTCCCTGGTCCAAGCATCGTTCGAGTATGTGAAGCGCGGCCGGTTGGAGCGGATGCAGGTTTTCTTCGACTTGCGTCGTCGGCTCAAGGAACCCGAGCTCGGCCGCATTGCGGAGCTAATCGACGAAGCCCGAACCTCGTCGGACGAGGAGAGATCGAAAACCGCCGAACGGCGCCTCGCTGACATCTCGCTGCGAAAGAAGCGAGATTATCTGGGTCTCTTCGAGGAGGTCGGCCTGGCGATGGAAGAAGGGCTGATCGAGGCAGAGGTCGCCCACTACATGTTCGGCTACTACGCCCTCCACTGCGCCGGCTGCGATGCCTTCTGGATCGACGTCGGTCGCTGGAACCCCTATTGGGACCGGTTCTACGAATTCTGCGAAAAGATGGAAGCCGAGCGGGAGGCCTTCGAAAGGGGCCGCCGGCCGCGGCGTGAACGCTCGGCTGCCCTAGGCGATGAGGTTCCCTCGGCGCTGACCGCTTGCGCAGGAGTGGGTGAGGGCTCGCGCCCGACCGTCTATCTGCAGCTTCCGGCGGCTTTCAGGTTCAAGACCGGCCAAGAGGAGTTCGCGGCGACCGGGGAGACGGTGGGCGAGGCGCTCGAATATCTCGTCGATGCCTATCCCGAGCTCCGCTGGGCCGTCTTCTGCAAAGAGAGCGACCTGAATTGCGAGCCGACAGCGATCAATCGTTTCGTGAACGTCTACCACGACCACGAAGACATCAAATTTCTCAAGGGACTCGGTACCGAGATCCAAGATGGAGACAGGATCCATCTGGTCCCCGCCTCCTCTGGAGGCTGAGCCATGTCGCAGTAGGCGGCCGCCGCCTCCATCTAGTCTCACGGTAGATGCACGCGCAGCCCGACCAGAACGCGGGCGCCCACCTGGGGCGCCGAACGAAGATCATCGCCACGGTCGGGCCGGCGAGCTGGCAGCCCGATGTGCTGGAGCGGCTGGTCGCGGCGGGGGCGGATGTCTTCCGGCTGAACTTCTCCCATGCGGGGACCGAGCGGCAGGCGGAGACGATCGCGGCGATCCGGACGGCGAGCGAGCGGGTGGGGCGCGAGGTGGCGATCCTTGGCGACCTGCCGGGGCCGAAGCTGCGGATCGGCTCGATGCGCGGCGACGTGACCGAGCTCGAGACCGGGATGCATGTGACGCTGACGCCGGAGCAGGTCGAGGGCGACGCGGACACGATCCCTGTGCAGTGGTCCGGGGTCTCCGACCTCACCGAGGACCAGCTCGTCTACCTCGCCGACGGCGCGATCCGCCTGCGGGTCGGCGACAAGGAGACCGCGGGCGTCGGCGCCGACGTCGAGGTGGGGGGGACCCTTTCCTCTCACAAGGGGATGAACATCCCCGGCGGCGCCGACCTGCCGGCGACGACCGGCGCCGACCTCGGCTGGGTCGAGTTCGCGGTCGAGAACGGGGTCGACCTGCTGGCGGTCTCCTTCGTCTCCACCGCCGCCGACCTCGAGCCGGTCTCGGCGCGGCTGAAAGAGCTCGGCTCCCGCATCCCGGTGATCGCCAAGATCGAGCGCCAGCAGGCGGCGGAGAACATCGAAGAGATCGTCCGCGCCGCCAGCGGCGGGATCATGGTCGCCCGCGGCGACCTCGGGATCGAAGTGCCGCTGGAGCAGCTGCCGATCGAGCAGAAGCGGCTGATCCGCGCCGCCGGCAAAGTCTCGAAACCGGCGATCACGGCGACCCAGATGCTGGCCTCGATGGTGACCGCGCGGCGGCCGACCCGCGCCGAGGTCACCGACGTCGCCAACGCGATCTACGACGGCACCGACGCGGTGATGCTCTCCGAGGAGACCGCGGTCGGCCAGAACCCGGTCGAGGCGGTGGAAGTGATGGACCGGATCGCCCGCGCGACCGAGCCCGACCTCCCTTACAACGAGTGGCTGTTCCGCCGCACCGACCAGGCAACCCAGGACGTCGCCGACTCGGTCGCCCAGAGCGCTGTCGGCGCCGTCTACCGGCTGGGCTTGAAAGCGATCGTCGTGCCGACCAACACCGGCCGCACCGCCCGCCTCGTCTCCGCCCACCGGCCGAACGTGCCGGTGCTCGCGGTCTCCCCATATATAGAGACGGTGCGGCGGGTCAGCCTCCTCTTCGGCATCACCGCCGCCCAGAGCGACTTCGGGACCGAGCTGCGCAGCCTGCTCGGCCACTGCGCCGGCGTCGCCGGCCGGCACGGGATCGCCGCCCCCGGCGATCTGGTCGCGATCACCGCCGGGCTCGATGGGCAGGAACTGGGCACCAACCTGTTCGAGGTCCATAGGGTGCCGGAGCTATGAGCGACCAACCGGCAGCCCGGCTCGAGCGCGAGGACGGCGGCCTCGCCACGATCACCCTCGACAGCCCACCCCTGAACCTCTTCGACCAGCGG